>JAOZRW010000019.1:0-36664 GCA_029939995.1 Acidimicrobiia bacterium
GCGACGCGGATGGTTCCGGTCGCGGCGCCAAGGCGTCCACCGATCTCTTCATATGATAATTGCTCGACTTCGCGAAGCCAGAGCAGTTCGCGGTCTCTCATCTTCAGCATCGACAGGGCCGTTCTGATCCTTGAATGATCCTCGGCATCGACGGCCTGCTCCTCCGGCCCGGAAACAGTAGGTGTGGCGGGCTCGAAGCGATCGGGCCGGCGGTTCACGCGGATCCAGCCTTTGAGCCGGTTCCGGCCGATCGACCACATCCACGCGTCGAAGACCTTCGGGTTCCGTAGGGTTGCCAGTTTCGTGATGACATCCTCGAGGACGTCCGAGGCGAGGTCCTCCGCCTGGACCGGTGTGAGCCCCGAGTAGCGGTAGAACCCGATGAGACGAGGGTGGATGGTCGTGCAGAGGTGGCCGAGAGAGACCTGGTTGCCGTCGCGGGCGCTCTCGACGACGGCGAGCGGAACGAGCCGCCGCTCGTCGGCGGCATCGACCGGCCAACCGGCCGGCTCCGCATGCGCGCGTGTACCCACCCACGCATTATCGGCGGTTCGGGCGCCGCGCGTGAACGAAATCATGTCATCGACGGATACGGAGGCTGCCGTCACGGTGCACCACCCTCGTCGGCTTCGGCGGCGCGGAGGACTCGATCGGCCGCTTCGTTGATGGCCCGGGCGTCGCCCGCCTCGATCGCACCGGCGTTCTTCGTCGTCTCGAGGAGGTCGTTGAGCGTGTCCTTGACGGCCGCTTCGGTCGCCGGGTCGGTGTTCGACGCGAGGGCGGTCTCGACCTGGATGAGGCGCAGCACGGTGAAGCCGGAGATCGTGTGCCCCATGTCCCGGTAGCCGGTGCGGGCAGTTCGCACGGCCTCGTCGACGTCGCCGCGTGCGAGCAGCACTCCGGCCTCGTCGATGCGTTCGGCCGAGGTGTCGATCGGGACGCCGACGGTGGTCAGCGCGTCCTCGACGAGCAGGTCGATGCCGTAGATCTGGTCGCCCGGCACGGCGCTGTTCGCTACTACGGCTACGCCGACCTCGGCGAAGAAGAGCATGGCTGCGACGCCCATCACCGCCATCACTGGTGCCGTCAGGTGGTGGGGCCGGCTCGGAACCGGAGAGCCCTCCAACAGGTGGAGAGAATCAGGATCGAGCGGTGGCGCGGAGTCGACGAGTTCTGCCGCGTAGGAGCGGAGATCGTCGAGAGCGTCAGCGTCGCGTTTCTGTGCCATGCACAGGAACAGTCGCGGCAGGGGCCGGAGCGTTACAGCATTGTTGAGGTCGTGCAGGCCGCGGCGGACAGGTCAGCCGGCGACGAGGAGGGGGATGAGACGCTCGGCGTCGGTGAGAGCTCCGTGGTTGCCGATCATCCGGTCGTCGGAGTGACGGTGGAGGAGCAGGGTGTCGTCGTCGGCGACGAGGACACCGTCGGGGACCCGATCGTCGAACGAAGGGTGTCGTGGAGGGGGACCCCACCAGTCGATCATCTGGTGGAGAGGGATCCACGTTGCGGGCAGGTCTTCTGCGAGCGAGGCGCCTTCACCCTTGACGAACATCACGCGGCCGTCGCCGTAGAAGACCCGATCCGTGTGGGCCGCTTTCGGGATCCGGATCTGACGCTGCTTCGGGAAATCGACGTGACCATGATCCGCGGTCCCGACCATCGTCGCACCGTCCGGCAGGTGGTCCGCCACCTGCCGCCAAGCGTCGGTGACCGTTGCGACCGCCCTGGCGTACTCGACAGCGTCCTGACCGTAGACGTGAGCGGCGAAGTCCACATGAGGGAGGTACGTGAGGATGAGCCGTCCCGGTTCAGCGGCCAGCTGCAGGGTTGCGTCGATCGTCTCGTCGACGGTGAACGCCGGCTCGTACCGGCATCCCCGGTACAGCAGCCGGGAGAGCGACGTGCCCATGAAGTTCCCCGGCTGGACGGTGATCGGTTCGATGCCGGTCGCCGCCAACCGTTCCCACAGGTTCGGCGTCGGAAGAAAGCCGGTCGTGTCGTAGTCGACGGGCTCGCCCCACAGCGTCGTCCACTTGATCGTGTTGACCACCCGGTCGAGTTCCGGCATCCACAGCTGGTAGCCGAGCAGCCCGTGCCGGGACGGCGGGAGCCCGGTGGCGATCGTCGCCAGGCTCACGGTGGTCGTGGCGGGAAACGGCGCGTCGATCGTCGATCGGAGGGAACCGGCCAGCGGTGCCGCAGCCGGGTGCTCGAGTTGCAGTGCTCCGAGTCCGTCGAACAGGAAGAGGATGTAGGTCCTCCCGGACGGGATCAGTGTCGCGAGGTCGGGGTGCAGAGGCGGCGCGAGGCTCGACCCGGCGAGACGGGTTTCCAACTCCGCGACGAGGTTGACGAGGGAACCGCCCGAGTAGTCGGGGATGGTGATCGAAGGCACGAAGCGACGGTAGCGCACGGTGGAACGATCGATGCCGCCGGGGCGCGAACCGGGAGACCGAACCCACGGTGCGGCGCACCGACCGCTCGATTTGGACCGTCCCACCAAGTGGATAGACTTCCGCAGTCGGAAGCCCGCGAACGGGCCAGGCGGATACACCGAGAGGGCGACACTCGTGCGCAACCAATACTTCGGCGACTACACGACCGTCGCCGTTTTTCTTCTGTCCGGTGCGCTGCTCGTCGCCGCAGCGATCATCGTCGCCCGCATCGTCGCACCCCGGCGCCCCAGCCGTCTCAAGGCCACTCCCTACGAGTCGGGCATCGAGCCGATCGGTGGCGGGTGGAACCAGAGCCACATCCGCTACTACGTGTTCGCCCTGCTCTTCCTCGTCTTCGACGTCGAAGCCATCTTCATCTTTCCCTGGGCCGTCTCGACCGACTACTTCAAGAGCATCGGAAACGGGGGCCTCGTCTTCTTCGAGATGTTTGCCTTCGTGCTGATCCTCATCCTCGGCCTCGTCTACGCAATCCGTAAGGGCGTGCTGCGATGGGAGTAACGGAGAAGTTCAGCGTTGTGGAGAAGTTCGGCGGCATCAAGCCCGTCTCGTGGCTGCTCAACTGGTCGCGCAAGTACTCGCTCTGGTACTTCCAGTTCGGCCTCGCCTGCTGCGCCATCGAGGTCATGGCCGTGTCCAGTCCCCGCTACGACTTCATGCGCTTCGGGATCGTTCCGCTCCCCGCCTCGCCCCGCCAGGCCGACCTGATGGTCGTCGCCGGCACCGTCACCGACAAGATGGCCCCCGCCGTCAAACGCCTCTACGAGCAGATGCCCGAGCCCAAATACATCATCTCGATGGGCTCCTGCGCCAACACCGGCGGGCCCTACTGGGACTCGTATTCGGTGCTGAAGGGCGTCGACCAGGTGATGCCCGTCGACGTGTACGTGCCGGGATGCCCTCCCCGCCCCGAGGCGCTCCTCGAAGGCATCGTGATGCTCCAGCAGCAGATCACGAACGAGGATCCGAGAGAAGTATGGAGCAAGGTCGATGAACGACCAGCCTGACACCGATACGCCTCTCGAAACAGCGGCCCCGAGTCGCCTCGAGGAGTACGCCGCCGGCCTCGCCGACCGGCTCGGCGGACGCGCCGTCGTCGAGTTCGACACGGTGCGCATCTACGTGGACCGTGAACGATGGGTGGAGACGCTCCGCCGTGCCCGAGACGAGGAGGGCCTCACGTTCTTCTCATGGCTGTCCGGCATCGACTGGTCGAAAGACGTCGAAGTCGGTGAAGGAGTCGCGGAACCGGACGAACTCGACGAACGGTTCGAGGTGATGTGCCGTCTCTCGTCGATCGAGAACACCGACGCCGCGCAGTTCATCGCGACGGTGCCGAAAGACGACGCCGTGATCGACTCCATCACCGACCTGTTCGGCGGCGCCGAATGGCACGAGCGTGAAGCGCACGACATGTTCGGCATCCGCTTCGCCGGCAATCCGAACCTCTCTCCGATCTACCTCCCGGAAGGGTTCATCGGCCACCCGCTCCTCAAGTCGTATCCGCTGCTTGCCCGTGAGGTCAAGCCGTGGCCGGGCGACGTGGACGTCGAGGACATGCCACCGGAGCCGGAAGCAGGGGAGGGCGCGTGACACGTCTTGACCCCCTCCGTCCCTCGCTTCGCTCGGGCCACCTCCCCCTGAGGGGGAGGAAGGGGCAAGGGGAGGAAAGGGCAGGGGGCTGTCTGCTCCGGTTCTCCGTTACGGGGTCCAGACCATCGTGATCTCGGTTGCTTCGCCTCCGTTGACGTACACCCATCCCTGAAGGAACGTGCACGGCAACGGGCAACCGTTTCCGAGCGTGGGCGCCACGGACCACGTCTGGTACAGCATGTCCATCCAGTTCATCGCTGCGTCGAGCACGTACACGTGCGCCGACGAACCGACCGGGACCGTCCGGATGGCCGGGTTGTTGTTCGTGATGTCCCCGATACCGTCCTCCTCCGTCGAACCCGGCGGGTTCGGGGCGAAGCACATGAGGTCGAAGTCGAACGAGTTGGGTCCCACATTCGTGAGCTGGCCGAACCAGATCCCGTCGGGGAGCGGACCGGCGCCGGGTGAGCAGCCGGACCCGAACAGATCGCTCCCGGCCTGGAGCGGCGCCGGGTAGTAGTCCGGATTGCTGGGGTCCGGGACCTCGTACACCGTCCCTGCGACCGTGGTCGTCGTTGTGGTTGGTGCCGCCGTGGTCGTGGGAGCAGCCGTCGTCGGCGGCGTCGTCGTGACCGGCACGGCTGTTGTCGGTGCCGGCTGCGACGTGGTCGTCGCCGGAACCGTCGTGACCGGAGCGACCGTCGTGGAAACCACCGTCGTCGGCGCTTCACCCGCGACCGTCGTCTCCGGTGTGGCCGACGAGGAGCAGGCTGCAACCACCAGAGCGGCTCCCGCCGCTAGAGACATCCATCGTTTCATGATCGCCTCCTACGTTGAACATCCACCTGACACGAGAATGCTACATCACGAGTCCCGTGGGGAAGTACCTGCGGTGACGGTACCCGGCGGGTTCGATCGCCTCCGGCGACCCGTCCCACTGGTTCGCGAAGAGCGGAACCGGATCCCCGTCGACGGAGACGGTGTCGTCGATCTTGGCGACGAGCACGGTCCGGCCGAGTGGTGGGTCGAGTGCCGCGACGAGAAGTCCGTGATAGCGGCGCGTGAGTGCCCCTGCGACGGTCCCGGAGGCGTAGCTCCCCAAGCCGTTCGTGACGAGCCACTCCCGGCCGATCACCGGAGTCGGGTCGTCGTCGAGATCCGTCGGGGGGATGTAGGACACCATGGCTTCGATCGTGGACCGGCACCGGGGGCGGGGTGACGCCGGGCGGCCGTTCGGACAAGAACCCGACACTTCACTTGAAATCGGGAAGAAATGCCCGGATCGACGACTTGTGCAAGGAGGAAAAAGACCGCGATCACACGGGACATGCGAATGAGCAGTGGCTGTGACCACGCCATCGAGTACATCTACCAGTACCTGGACGACGAGATCTCATGGACCCGTTCAACACGGATCAAGATCCATCTGAGACGCTGCTCTTCGTGCATGGACGCGTACGAGTTCGAGACGAAACTCAAGTCCGTGATTCGTGAACGCGGAGCAGCAGAGCCCCCACCCGAGTTGTTCGACACGATCCGCACGATGCTCCAGAACGAATCGAAGAACACGAACACCGACTGACCCGACCGGCTTGCGAATCCTCGGCCCTCGACCGCCCACAGGTGTCTTCTCGGGCACCCGGTTCGGGACTCCTGTGGTCGTATGATGCCGCATGGATCGCAGTTCCGATACGACCCATCCCGATCGACGATGGGTGGTCCCGTTGTCCTTGACCGTCATGATCGGATTCGGTGTCATCCTCTACGGATTCTCCGTGTACGCCACGGATGCCGCAGCAGGAGCCGACTTCTCGAAGACGTCGCTCTCGCTCGCCTACGGCGGTTCGGTGTTCGCCGGAGGTCTCCTCGCTCTGCCCGTTGGTCGATTCGCCGACAAGCACGGCGTGCGGATCATCGTCGGAACCGGGTCGGCTCTCGGCTTCCTCGGTCTGGTCGTCTTCTCCATGGCGACCGAACCGTGGCACGTCATAACGGCGTGGTGGCTGTTCCTCGGGCCCGCTCAAGCCATGATCTACTACGAACCGGCCTACATCGCCATCAACCAATGGTCCTTGCCCGAAGACCGTGCCCGCACGCTGGCGACCATCACCCTGATCGGGGGTTTGGCCGGAATCGTCTTCATTCCGCTCACGGCCCGCCTGGTCTCCCTCCTGGACTGGCGACCAACGGTTCTTCTACTCGGGGTTCTCTTGCTCGCCGTGGGCGGCACCACTGCTCTGCTCGCTTTGCCAGGTTCACGAAGCGACCGGCTCGGAGCAGGCGTCGTGTCCGGCCGCGGAACGCTGATCTCGTCCCTCGTTCACGACCACCGGTTCTTGCTGTACACCGTGGCTTCGATGCTCATCCTCCTCGCCACCCAGGGCGTCATCGCTCACCGGGTCGCCCGCTTCGAGGAGACCGGCTTCTCCCTGACGGCCGTGGCATCCTGGGCGGCCGTCGCGTCGGCGATGAGCCTGCCCGGCCGCTGGATCGCCCCGAGGCTCGCCCAGCGATTCGGGGCGGCTCGGGTCCAGGCAGTCATTGCGCTGTTCGTTGCGTTCAGTGTTCTGCTGATGATCGACGGCACGACGTCGTGGCAGATGATCGGCCACTTCTTCCTGTTCGGTCTGGCGTTCGGAGCGCTCCTGCCGTTGCGATCGATGGTCATGGGAAACTGGTTCTCCGGACCCGCCTTCGGTGGAATCATGGGGACACAATGGACCGCCGTTGTCCTCGTCGCGGCCACCGGCCCGGTTCTGGTCGGCGCGCTGCGTGACGCCACAGGCGGCTATCAGACATCGTTCGCCTTGCTCGCGGGGTCGTATCTCGTGGCTGCGGCGGTCATCCTGGCAAGTAGCCGGGTCGAACCGGGTCATGCCGGCGCTGATGAACCCGGCCCGTAAGTCAATCAACCATCCGCGGCCGCCCAATGTCCAGGACGAGGGGGCCGCCGGATGGCGGCCCCCTCGTCGGTTGATGTTCCTTTCCGATCAGTTGACCCTGGCAACCTCCCGGATGCGGATCGACTGGAACCGGATCACGTAGATGATGGTCCCGAGGCCGAGCGCGATGGCGAACAGGTACAGCTGGACGGCGAAGCGGCGAGCCGCCTCGAGCCGGAGATCCCACTGCTCGGCGCTCACGAGCGACAGCGTGCCGGCGTTGATCCGGACGCCGACGACGACGTGGGCGACGGCTGCTGCGAGCAGGATCATCATCGACATCGCCATCAGGGCGATGAACGCCTTCGCCATCGGCGGCATCTTCTGCGCCATGACCGAAAGGCCCCTGCTTCTTGCACATCGCCGCCACCCTCGCTCAATCCGGAGAGGATCGAGGCGAGGAGGAACGAAATGTCGTGGGGACGACAGTTGCGGTCGGTCGACCCTTGCGTATCAAGGCCCGGAGATGATGTGGCACTGGCACCCGCCGCCGTGGTCGTCCCGGCCACGGTCGCGTGATCATCGTTGCGGTGCCATCCAGCCGCGGTGCGCGCATCGGCCCCGCCGTGGCGATGCTGCTCTTGCTCTCGATGAGGAAGGACCCCTCACCGGACCGGGAGCGTGTCGATCCGGCGTCGTAGGCGGATCATCGGGATGCCCCCTGCGAACTCGTCAAGCGAGTTCGCTTCCCCCACTGCGTGGGGGGACGGGTAAGGGAATGGCCCACACCCCACACAACCTCTCCCCCGACCGGAGGTTGGGGGAGATCCCCGGAGGGGAGAGGGGGCTCCTCAGAAACCCTCGCCGGAGTGGGTGTGTCAGGCCGGGTCGATGCGGAAGTTCCGCATCATCCCCATGTCCTCGTGCTCGAGGTTGTGACAGTGGTAGAGGAACAGGCCGGGGAACGTCGTGAATCGCCGCAGGACACGGACCCGTTCACCGGGCATCACGAGAACCGTGTCCTTCCACCCGTCGTCGACGTAACCGCCGCTCACCGTCTCCCACGCCGCCCGACCGTCGTCGTCGATCGTGCGGTCCAGGACCTGGAACTGTTGACCGTGCATGTGCATCGGATGCGCCAATCCCCCGCCCATGCCGCCACCCATGCCACCGCCCATCATCCCGCCGCCCATGCCGCCGGCGTTGAAGAACTCCCACACCTCGGTCGTGCCCAGACGCACCGTCTCCTCAGGAGCGACCGCCGTCATCTCGAACGTGCGGCCGTTGAGCGTCCACGAGCCCCGGGCCATCGCCAGAACGATCGTGCGGGCGGAATCGGGGTTCGTCGCCTCGTCGATCGAAGCGAGTCCGAGATCGGAGAGCACCGGTGGCAACGGATCGGTCGAAGCGGCTGCTCCGGCCACGGTGAACGACGCCACGTCGAACGCTGCCCCGTTCGGAAGCGACGATCTGCCGCCCATCATCCCGCCCATCTGCGGCGCGTCGAACGGCAGGCTCACGAGCCTCCGGTCGGAGCCGGAGGGTACGGACGCGAAATCGACCCAGAGGTCCACGCGTTCGGCCGGACCGAGCGTCACGTACGGTCGCTCCACCGGAGCCGCGAGCAGTCCCCCGTCGGTGGCGATGACCGTCAGCGGTGTCCCGTCGTCCCATGCCAGCTTGTAGATCCGGGAGTTCGAACCGTTGAGCACCCGGAGCCGGTAGGACCGCGGGACGACCGGGAAGGCTGCGTCGGGCTGCCCGTTGACGAGGACCTCGTCACCCAGGAACCCGATCATCTGGTCCATCATCCCGTTGCGCATGTAGACCAGTCGATCTCCATCGAAGGCCCGGTCCTGGATGACCATCGGCACGTCGAACTCACCGCCCGGCAACGACAACGCGTCCTCCTCGTCATCCGAGACGATCAGGAACCCCGCCATCCCCGCATACACCTGCGGCCCGGTGCGCCCGTGGGGATGCGGGTGATACCAGTACGTCCCCGCCCGATTCTCGATCGTGAACTCGTAGACGTACCGGCCGCCGTTCGGCACTGCGAAGCGCGGGTGCCCATCCATGTCCTCCGGCACGTCGAGCCCGTGCCAGTGCACGATCGTCTCTTCGGAGAGCTCGTTGTCGAACACGATCCGGACGCGTTGTCCGCGGCGGAAATGCAGCGTCGGCCCGAGATACGACTCCCCGACCGGAACCACCGCCGAGGCGTCACCGTCGGTCACTTCAGCGACGAGCCGCCACACCTCCGACTCGCCGCCCGGGCGAATCTCGACCCGGTCGTTGATCGCCCGCATGGAGATCTCGACGTCGACCGGTCCCCCCGTAGCGGGGACCGTCGTACCCGGCGCAAGCGACGACGTCGGGGCCACCGTCGAGTCGGATCCCGACCCCCCGATCTTCGGGGCGCACGCCGCGACCACGAGCGCCGCGACACCGCTCCCCGAAGCCACGAGGAATGATCGACGCGAAGGATCACGGGGAGACACCATGCGCCTGCTAGAACGTGGGGGTGCCAACGCCGCCGCTGCAGCGGCCGCCCGGCTCGGGAGCGTCGAACGAGCCCTCGAACTCGTTGACGAACTGGGCAAGACGGGGATCGCCCACATCGTCGAGCTCGAGCTGGTTCGCCCAGGCCGTCACGATGATCGGTGAGCCCTGTCCCGCAACCGGGCTGACGAGAACCTTGTCGAACCCGCCGGTGAACCCCTTGAGCTCGTCGACCTGATCGGCGGGAAGGCCGGGCTCGTAGGTGATCCAGACCGCACCGTGCTCGAGCGAGTGCACGGCGTTCTCGGAGTCGATCTCGGCGTCGTAGAAGCCGCAGTTCTGCCAGATGTCGGCGTGAGGCCCTCCCGCCGGAACGTCACCGTCCTCGTGGATCACCCCTTGCACGTGTTGGGGGGCGGCGACGGGAACCTGTGCGGTTCCGTCGGGCACGCCTCTGAGCGCCGGGCTGTTCAAGAAGACGACGGCGACGAGCCCGAGGACCAGGGCGGTGCCTCCGATCCAGATCAGCCGTTTCGGCCACGGCGAGTCGGACGCCCGCGACGCGGGATGTCTCTTGGGGTTCTGTTTACCGGCTTTCGAACTCATCTTCTTCACTCCTCGTCGACGCTTGGCCGCTCGTTACGGTCGGTCATTGCAAACCCGGGGGTGGGAGGTCTTCTTCCACGACTCTCTTCATCCAGGCATCACGCCCGCACGTCGTTGTGACGTTCGGACGCCATCTCGGTCACTCGATCCCCGCTGCCTCCTGAAGCTGCCGCACGTACGCCGTCACGTCCGCGACGTCCTGGTCGGTGAGCCCTTGCAGCGCCGGCATCGGCCCGAAGTTCCAGTGATGGGGCTCCACGCCGTTGCGCACGGCGAGGACGAACGCCGCATCCGCGTGGTGTTCCGTCCGGTAGTACGGGTGCACGAGCGGTGGTCCGACGTCGGTCCCCGTACCCTCGACCCCGTGGCAGGCGGCGCACGTCTCTCCGAACGTGACCGCTCCGGCGACCGGGTCACCCGCACCGGCTGCGCTCTTGATGGGTGCCGGGCTTCCCCCACCGCCGGCTACCACGGCGACCGCGAGGGCGATGCCGACCACGATGCCCGCCGCCCACATCAGCTTCGTGCGCATGAGCGGCCCCCGCTCCTACGAACGGAGCGCGTCGAGGCGCCGGCGGTACTCGTCCTCATCGATCTCGCCACGGGCGAACCGGTCGGCGAGCGTCGCTTCGGCCGCGTTCGTGGATGGCCGGGCATCTGCACGACGCGACCCCTGGGTTGCCTGCACGATCGCCCACACGAGTAGGCCGACCACCAGCAGGCCGACGAGCCAGCCGAGTCCCATCATGCCCCACCATCCGTAGCCGCCCATATGGTCGAACCCCGAGGCGTCGGCGAGAATCAATCCGTCGTACATCATTCGCTCCTTTCGCGATCAGGCCGAGTACTCGACGTCGGCCTGCATGCCGGCCTCGTAGTGGCCCGGAAGGAGGCAGACGACGTCGGTGAACAGGGACGTGTCCTCCGGGAACGTCACGACGATCGAACCGGTCTCGCCCGCCTCGAGCAGGAGGACGTAGTCCTCGACCTCTTCGTGGTCGCTCTCGGCGGCGCCCGACCCTTCGTCGTGGTCGTCGTGACCCGACTCGAGGTGCTCGTCGACCCGTTCCTGGTTCGAGACCCGGAACTCGTGCTCGACCACACCGGTGTTGGTGACGACGAACTCGACGGTCTCACCGGCCGTCACCTCGACGGGGTTCACGTCGAACGAGAACTCGTTCATCAGGACTTCGACCGACCGATCGGGAGTCTCCGTGGATCCCGCATTGTCGTGGTCACCGTCGTTGTCTCCTTCGACGTGGTCGGTGGCGACCGTTGTGGTCACGGCGGCTGCGACCGTCGTCGTGGAGGCGACGGGGTCGGACACGGCTGCGCTGCCACAGGCGGCGGCGATGAGCGCGACCGCTGCTCCGAGGATCAGGAATCTGGGCATGACGAAATCTCTCCTTGAATCGATGAGAGAAGGATGCCCGTACTTCGCCTCGCGGCACAGTCGTCCGATCGGGTACCGGCCCTCCCCCATATGGTGGAGGGCGCCGAGCGTGATCGGCTACTCGATGATGCCCAACCGCAGGCCCACGGCGACCGCTTCGGCCCTCGATGACACGTCGAGCCGTTCGAACACGCCGCGCAGGTAGGTCTTGACGGTTGCTTCGGAGATCTCGAGCTCGGTTGCGACCTGCTTGTTCTCGAATCCGTCGGCGACGAGTTGCAGCACCTGACGCTCGCGTGGGCTCAGTTTCCCGGTCGCGCGAGTTCCCCCGGTCATGTCGGCGACCAGCGGCTCCATCAACTCGCCGGGGAGGTAGGTGCCGTTCTCGGATGCGACTTTGAGCGCGGTGAGCAGCTCGTCGCGCCCGGCGCTCTTCAGCACGTAACCGGCGGCCCCCAGCTCGATCGCGCGCCGGACGTACGCCGGCTGGTCGTGCATGGACAGCATCAGGACCCGTACCTGCGGAGCGGTCTCGGTCAGCCGCTCGAGCACGTCGAGTCCGCTCATGCCCGGGAGGCGCACGTCGAGGAGGACGACGTCGATCTCCTCGACGGCGACGAGCTCGAGCAGGGCCTCACCGGATTCAGCCTCGGCGACGACCTCGACGCCCGGCGCCTCGCTCAGCATGTACCGGATCCCTTCACGGACCACTCGATGGTCGTCGGTGACGGCAACCCTCACGCCGTGTCCTCCCCGGCCCTGGGGAGCCGGGCACGGAACAACGTCCCGCCGCCGGCCATCCGTGTCACGTCGACGGAGCCTCCCAGGGTCTCGAATCGCTGCCGGGTCGTCGACAGGCCGAGTCCGTCCCGACCGTCGAATCCGACGCCGTCGTCCGCCACGTCGAGCACGATGTAGTCCCCATCCTCGTAGACGTTCATGGTCACCCGCTTCGCCCCCGCGTGCTTGCGCACGTTGGTGAGCGCTTCGCGTGCTGCACGGTACAACTCGATGCTCTCCTCCGACGTCGGCCGATCCGACAGATCGACGTCGAACGAGACGTCGAGGTCGGTCTCGCGCCGTGTCACGGCGGCAAGGTCCGACAGGGCGCTTTCGAGGCCGGTGTCCGCGGCCAACTCCACCTGCAGGATCCTGAGCTCTCTCCTCAGCGTGTCGTCCATCTCCCTGACAACTCCTTCGAGGTGCCCCAGTTCGACGCCGACCGGGTCGTCGACGGCGAGCCGGGCCCGTGAGCCCTCGAGCCCGTACAGGACGCGGTACAGCGGCTGCCCGATGTCGTCGTGGAGCGCCCCGACGATGCGGCGGCGCTCGTCTTCCTGGGCCCGGAAGGAGGATGCCAGGAGGTCTTCGACCTGGCGCCGGCGCCGGTTCATGTCGCGCGCTCTCGCGATGCCGAGAGCGGTCATGAAGACGCCGAGCACCGCCAGGCCGATCCCGATCGACACCCAGACGTTGAGCGCGATGCGTCGAAGCGCATCGTTGAGGCCCGTGACCTCCTGCTCGACCTCGACGACCGTTCCGACGTTCCCCTCGTCGTCGAAGATCGGGACGTAGAACTCGATGAGATCCCCACGCGATCGGTCCGCTTCGTGAGCCGGGTCCGTCAGGTCCGAGATCTGCGTTCCGGTGCCCCCGGCGAACGCGATCGCGGCCGGCTCGGACAGGTCGAAGCGGCGTCCGACGAGCTCCGGGAGATCCGAGTAGACGACGGTTCCGTCCGGAGCCCACACCTTGAGGCGCACCGTCTCGCCTCCGAGGATGTGGATCCGCACCGCGGCGTCCAACGCCGCGAGATCCGCGGGCACCGGTGGCTCGGAGACGGGGAAGAACGGCAGTTCCCGAACGGCCGTCTCGACGAGGGACGCCCGGGCGTCGAGCAGATGCCCGCGCGCCGCCCGCGTGATGGAGAAACCGAGGACGATCGTGACGATCAGAGCAAGGCCGAGACCGACCAGGCCGATGCGACCGAGCCCGCCGATCTCTCGCCAATCCCTTCCCAGCGTGGCGCGGAGATCTCCGGGCGGACGCGGTTCGTCGGTATCCTTCATCACCTGCACCCTATCCCGGGTCCGCTCAGACTCGCCGGCGAATCGAGCGACGATGTCCCGGGTAGGCTTGACCGGTCGAAGGGATCGTCATGCCCGGTGAAATCGAATTGGTGGCCCGGGTCGTCATCGCGGCGCTGCTCGGTGCGGCGCTCGGCGCCGAACGTGAGATCAACCAGAAGACCGCCGGCTTGCGAACGCACACGCTCGTAGCGGCCGGCGCGGCGCTCTTCACGATCGCAGGCGCCTACGCGTTCGACCAGTCCAACGTCGATCCGACCCGTATCGCCGCGCAGATCGTCACCGGCATCGGTTTCATCGGCGCCGGGGGCATGATCCGGACGGGGTTCACCGTCTCCGGCATCACCACCGCTGCGACGCTCTGGTTCGCTGCGGCACTCGGTCTCGCCGTCGGTTTCGGCATGTACGGCATCTCCATCGCCGCGCTCATCGTGGCACTCATCGTGATGATCGCGTTCGCCCCCATCCGGAACCGCATCCACCGTGTCCAGCATCTCGAGATCACCTACCGGCCCGGGCACGGCACGATGACACCCGTCTTCGAAACCCTCAACGCCGTGGGAGCGAGCGTCCACCACATGGCATTGGAGGAATCCGAGGGCATCCGGACCGTCAAGCTCGAAGTTGCAGGCCTCGGCGGCGAATCGCTCGAAGAGGTCGTGTCGGCCCTTCGGGCCCGCGACGAGGTGGTCAGCGTCTCGACGACGGCCGGCCGGGAATCGACCTGAGACCTGCGTCGGTGCGCGTCAGTCCTCCGATGCGACGGCGTCCAGTGCGGCGAGGACTCGCTCTGCGGTGAACGGGCTGTTCCTGAGTCGAACCCCGACGGCGTCGTAGATCGCGTTCGCGATCGTGGGGATCGGGGCGTTGATGCCGATCTCCGCGACGGACTTCGCCCCCATCGGACCGGTCGGTTCGTACGAGTCGACGAGGATCGCCCGGATACGCGGCAGGTCGGGTGCGGCCGGAATCTTGTAGTCGAACAGGGTGGGGTTCCGAACCCTCCCGTGGCCGCTGATCAACATCTCTTCGGTGAGCGCGTACCCGATGCCGTTGGCGATCGCCCCCTCCACCTGGCCCTCGGCGGCGTGGGGGTTGATCGCCACGCCGCAATCCGCCACCGCCACGTAGTCGACGACCCTCACCTGTCCCGTCTCCGTGTCCACCGCCACCTCGGCGAAGCTCGCGAGGAACGGCGGCGGCGACTCGTCGCCGACGAACGATGCCGTCGCTCCGATCTGCTCCTGGTCGGATCCGTAGAGCGAGCGCAACGCGATCTCCTCGAGCGTCACCCGGTTCCCCGACGCACCGATCGCCGCCTCTCCTCGCAGCGAGATCCCGCCGGCGTCTTCCTCCAGCATGGCCGAGGCCACGGCCGTGATCTGGGCCCGCGCTTGCTCTGCTGCCCGTCGAACGGCGTTGCCGGACACGTACGTCGTCGACGACGCATAGGCGCCGACGTCGAACGGCGTCATGTCCGTGTCCGACGAGTACACGACGATCTTCGCAAGCGGAACGCCGAGCACCTCGGCGGCGATCTGGCCGAGGATCGTATCGGACCCGGTTCCGAGGTCGGTCGCGCCGATCAGGAGGTTGAACGACCCGTCGTCGTTCATCTTGATGGTCGCCGCCCCCATGTCGACGTCGGCGATCCCGGATCCCTGCATGTGGATCGACATCCCGACCCCGTGCACCCACGGCCCGTCCCTGCGCCGGGCCCCTCTCTTGTCGGCCCAGCCGATCTCTTCCACGCCGATGTCGAGGCAGCGTTCCAGCTCGCAACTCCCCACGGTCTGCTCGACACCCGGCTTCCCCTCCCCGATCGCCGCGAAGATCGGGGAGGTCTCTCCGACGCGGATGTGGTTGCGACGTCGTACCTCGACCGGGTCCATGTCGAGCTTCACCGCGAGCTCGTCCATGGCGGTTTCGAGAGCGAAGTAGCCCTGAGTGGCCCCGTACCCCCGATACGCCCCGCCGACCGGGAGGTTCGTGTAGACGGTCCTTCCGCGGTACCGCACGTCCGGCGCCCGGTTGTAGAGCGGAAGGGTCTTCGATCCGGCGTTGGACATGACCGTCAGGCCGTGGCTGCCGTACGCCCCCGTGTTCGAGATCACGTCCATCGCGACCGCCCGGAGGGTCCCGTCGTCCGTCGCTCCGAGCCGGACGCGAACCCGCATCGGGTGCCGGGTCCGTGAAGACACGAATTCCTCGGGCCGGGAGAGCTCGGCGACGGCGGGCCGTCCCGTGCGCAGCGTCACGAGCCCGGTGACGTCTTCGAGCAGGATCTCCTGCTTCACTCCGAAGCCGCCGCCGACACGGGGCTTGATCACCCGGATCCGATGGACGGGAAGGTCGAGAACGCGCGCGACGATGCGGCGAACGTGGAACGGAACCTGGGTGCTGGTGAGAAGTACGAGGCGTCCGTCGTTGTCCAGATACGCCCGGACGACGTGCGGCTCGATGGGGACGTGTTGTGCATACTGGGTCTCGCAGGTCGTGTCGACGGCGACGGCGCTCCCGGCGATGCCTGCTTCGACGTCTCCGATGTCGACGTCGACGACGGAGACGATGTTGCGAGCGGCGTCGTGGATCCCGGTCGCCTCATCCTCCCCGTGGATGATCGGGGCGTCCGGGGCGAGCGCCTCGTCGATACTGAGCACCGCCGGAAGCGTCTCGTACGCGACGTCGATCAGTTTCGTCGCCGCACGGGCGATCTCGGGGGTTTCGGCTGCAACGGCGGCGACCCGTTCGCCGACGAAGCGCACCGTCGGGTTGAACATGCGGGTGTCGTAGGGGGACGGTTCGGGAAAGCCCTGTCCCGCGGTCGTGTACATCGTGGCCGGCGTGTTCTCGTGGGTCAGAACGAGAGAAACGCCGTCGAGCGCCTCGGCCCGGGAGGTGTCGATGCTCGTGATGCGGGCGTGGGCGTGCGTGCTCGCGAGGAATGCGATGTGGAGCGCACCGTCGCTGCTCGCGTCCCCGGCGAAGACCGGCTTGCCGGTGACCAGAGCGTAGGCATCGACCTTCGGCTCGTTGTGCCCGACGACGGCGAAACGGCGGGGATCCACCGGATCAGGCATCCGGCCCTCCCTTCATCTGCCGGGCCGCCGCCAGAACGGCGTCCACCTGTTTGACGTAGCCGGTGCAGCGGCAGAGGTTCCCGGCCAATGCGGTCTTGACGTCGTCTTGCGTCGGGTCGGTGTTGCGGGAGAGCAGATCGATGCCGGTCATGACGGTCCCCGGTGTGCAGAATCCGCACTGGACGGCGCCTGTGTCGATCATCGCCTGCTGGAGCGGGTGGAGATGCCCGTCGGTTTCGAGACCTTCGACGGTGGTGACCGCACGTCCGTCCGTGGAGATCGCCAGGATCATGCACGAGTCGACGGCGTCGCCGTCGAGGAGCACGGCGCACGCACCGCAGTCCCCGGTATCGCATCCGTGTTTGACGCTCGTGAACCCTTCCCGGCGGAGCACCTCGAGCAGGGAATCCCCGAGTTCGACCGCGACGGGACGTTCGGTGCCGTTGATCGTGAGGGTGATCGTCGTGCTCACAGACGTACCTCCGTGATCCGGCTGCGGGCCTCCTCCAGACAGCGGGTGACCCCGACACGTACGAGACGGGTCCGGTAGGCGGCGTCGCCCCGCAGGTCGTCACCGGTCTCGATCTCCCCTGCGGCGGAGCGGGCTGCGGCCGCGATCGCATCGTCGGAGAGATCGACTCCGAGCAGCGACGCTTCAGCGGCGGATGCAGCGACGGCGAGCCGGGGGGTCGCCCCGACGTAGATCCGCGCTCCGGTGCACCGGTCGCCTTCGGTCTGCAGCCTCACCGCACAGTTCAACGTGGCAACGTCGACCTCGGACCGGGCGAACTTCCAGAACGCCGCTCCGGCGCCGGCCGGCGGTCGGGGCAGCAGTATCTCGGTGAGGATCGCTCCCGTCAGATGGGCGGCCCGTTCGTAGAGCCCTCCGATCGCCATCGTCCGGTGCTCGCCGTCGAACACCGTGACCGTCGCGTCGAGCGCGAGGAACAGCGGGATCACGTCGGACCACGGCTGCCGTCGCACGAGATTGCCGCCGATCGTCGCAGCGTTGCGCAGAAGCGGAGTTCCGACTCGCTCCAGCATCCGGACGATCACACCGCCCAGATACGCGCGGATCGCGTCGTTCTCCAGGGCGTCGGCCAGTGTGGTGGTCGCGCCGATCGCGAGCGCCCCGTCGCGGTCTTCGACGTAGGAGAGTCCCAGACCGCCGAGATCGACGAGCCCGGTGATCTCGTCGGAGCCGGACAGCACGAGGTCGGTCCCCGCGGCCATAAGACGGGTACCGCGACCGCCGGAGCGGAGGGCATCGATCGCCGACGGAAGATCCGCCGGTCGCACGTACGACTGGAGATGCGTCAGCTGCATCGCGCCTCCTCGATACTGCTTCGAGTGACGAACACTCCGATCTTACCCACGCCGAACGGGCCCTCCGCCGTCGAAGCCGGTCGGCGACTCGCACGGATCGACGGGAGATCGGTCGTCGTATCCTGGGACGGTCGAGAGGAGCATACGAATGATCGAATCGACGTTCGAAGGAACCGAAGGCAAGGTCTTCTACCACCGGTGGGATCCGGATGGCCCGCCGAGACGCATCGTGCAGATCGTCCACGGCTATGCGGAGCACGGCGGGCGCTACGCGCACGTTGCCGAGGCCCTCAACGCCGACGGGGCCATCGTCGTCGCGGACGATCACATCGGGCACGGCCGCTCGGATGGGGAACGGGCGGTGATCACCGACTTCGATCACGTCGTCGACGACCTCCACACCCTGACGGGAATCGTTCGAGACAATCACCCGGATCTCCCCCTGGTCCTCGTCGGCCACTCGATGGGCGGCCTGCTCTCTGCCCGCTACGCGGAACGCTGGCCCGACGAGGTCGCCGGCGTCGCCTTCTGCGGATCCGTCATCGGCGACTGGCAATGGGCACGCGACGTGATCGCCGCTCCGGAACTGCCCCAGGTCGAGTTCGATCCGGAGGCGATCTCCCGGGACCCGGCTGCGGGCGCCTCGTATGCCTCGGATCCGCTCGTCTATCACGGCCAGTACAAGCGGCCGCTCCTCGTCGCCGAAGTGGCGGCGCTCGATGCGTACGCGGACGGCGTCGATCGGCTGACCATGCCGGTCGCCGTGTTCCACGGCACCGCAGATCCGTTCGTTCCCTATCAGCGGTCCGTTCAGGCGGTCCGGGACATGCCGACCGACGACGTCACCATCCATCTCTACGACGATGGGCGCCACGAGATCCTCAACGACATCAACAAGGACGAAGTGATCGGTGATCTCGCCGCATGGATCAGGCGGTTCGGATGACCGCCGGGTCCGACGCCCCGGCGCCTCCGCTCGCGTTCGGGCCGGTGCCGTCGCGGCGGCTCGGGCGGAGTCTCGGCATCAACAACATCCCGCCCAAGATCTGCTCGTTCGCTTGTCTCTACTGCCAGGTGGGGCCGACGCTCGAACGCGACACCGAACTGCGGGAGTTCTACGAGCCGGAACGTCTCGCGAGTGAAGTGGCTCTTCGGGTCGCCGACGTTCGCGACCGGGGCGAACGCGTCGACTATCTCACGTTCGTCCCCGACGGTGAGCCGACACTCGACGCCCGTCTCGCGACGACGATGGATCTCCTCCGTCCGCTCGGTGTTCCGATCGCCGTCATCACGAACGGCTCGCTCCTCTGGCGCGACGACGTGCGGTCGACGTTGAACGGCGCCGACTGGGTATCGGTGAAGGCCGACGCGGCCGTCGAGGGAACGTGGCGACATCTCAACCGCCCCGATCCGACCCTCGATTTCTCGACCGTTCGCGACGGCATCGCCCGGTTCGCATCGGAGTACCCGGGTGATCTCGTCTCCGAGACGATGCTCGTTGCCGGGATCAACGACGGCCCCGAGGAGGTGGAAGCCGTCGGATCGTTCCTGCGCGACGCCGGGTTCACCCGCTCGTACCTGTCGATCCCGACCCGTCCCACCCCGTACGCTGCGATCACCGCCCCCGACGAGGACACCGTCAACCATGCGTATCAGGTTCTGTCCCGGTTCATCGAGCACGTCGAGTACCTCGTCGGGTACGAGGGGGACGCATTCGCCGCCACCGGCGATCCCCGGGCCGACATCCTCGGCATCACCGCCGTCCATCCCATGCGCGCGTCTGCGATCGAGGAACTCCTCGAACGCTCCGGATCGAGCTGGCAGATCGTCGACGACCTGATCGCCGCAGGGAGTCTCGTCGAGACGACCTACCGCGACGACACCTTCTTCGTTCGCCGCTTCTCGCGACGCTGATCGACGGTCCGACCGCCGTCTCGATCGGGACCATCGGCCACTGAGAGCGACCCGGATCGGGGCGTATGCTCGAAGGGAACGGACCGGAGGTGTTGTCAATGAGCGATACCGCAGAGGCGTCATCGGCGAAGCCCCGCGCTCGACGGGAGGATCTCGGAGCACCGGGGTCGGTCGTGTCGACGAAGTACTGGCATCTACGCGACGACGGGCGCATCCAGTGCGACCTCTGTCCCCGTGAGTGCAAGCTCCACGACGGCCAGCGCGGTCTCTGCTACGTGCGGGCGCGCGTCGACGACGAGATCGTCCTCACTACCTACGGGCGGTCGAGCGGCTTCTGCGTGGATCCGATCGAGAAGAAGCCGCTGAACCACTTCCTCCCCGGGACGCCCGTGCTGTCGTTCGGAACCGCCGGATGCAACCTGGCATGCCGGTACTGCCAGAACTGGGACATCTCCACAGCCAAGGAGTACGACGTCCTCGCCGATCAGGCGAGCCCGGAGAAGGTCGCCCGCGTGGCTGCAGAGCTCGGATCGCGCAGTATCGCCTTCACCTACAACGATCCGGTGATCTTCCACGAGTACGCGATCGACATCGCCGACGCCGCACGCGAACGAGGCATCTACACAGTCGCCGTGACCGCCGGCTACGTGAGCCCGGATCCCAGGGTCGAGTTCTACGACCACATGGACGCGGCGAACATCGATCTGAAGGCGTTCACGGAGGAGTTCTATCACCGGACCTGTGCCGGGGCGCTCGCCCCGGTGCTCGACACGCTCGAGTACGTGCGACACGAGACCGATGTGTGGTTCGAGATCACGACGCTCCTCATCCCCGGGTACAACGATTCGGCCGAGGAGCTCGATGCGATGACCCGGTGGGTCGTCGATCACCTCGGCACCGACGTTCCTCACCACTTCACCGCGTTCCACCCCGCGTTCAAGATGACGGACGTACCGCCGACGTCGCAGGAGAGCCTGAACCGGGCACGGGAGATCGCGATCGGCAACGGAGAGCGCTACGTGTACACCGGCAACGTGCACGACCCGTCCGGCCAGTCGACCTATTGCCACAACTGCGGCGCCCTGCTCATCGAGCGCGACTGGTATCGCCTCGGCCGGTGGGGTCTCGACGCCGAAGGTCGGTGCGCGACGTGCGGCACGCCGCTCGCCGGTGTGTTCGAACCGGAGCCGGGGACCTGGGGCGGTCGGCGTCTCCCCGTCCGCCTCGCCGACTGGGCATAGCTGCAGATACGGCGAGTGTTCTCAGCCGGACGCGGTCTTCACCCACACGGCGGCGTCGGGATCGGAGCCCGAGTACTCCTGACCAACCGCGACGAGACCCGGCCCGCCTGCGGTGATCGCATGCATCGACCCTCCGTCGTTCTCGAAATCACCCTGGTTCTGCGGCACGCTTACCCAGACCACCCCGTCCGGCGAGGTCCAGATCGCCGATCCGGATCCCACGGCGCCGACGGCCACCAGTTCCGGCCCATCGGTCGTGATGCCCCACATGCCGCGTGCTTCACTCCCTCCGAAGGTGTCCAGATCGGCGGGGATCCGCGTCCATGCACGACCGTCCGGCGACGTCCACACCGCAGCTCCGACACCGTCGCCCCCGCCGTCCTGCCCGACCGCCACGAGGCCGGGGCCGCCGGGCGTCACCGCTTCCATCGTCTGGTCGTCCGGCCCGCCGAAGATGGCCGCATCGTGGGGAACACGGGTCCAGGTGATTCCATCCGGTGAGGTCCAGACCGCAGCGTCGGTGTCGTCGTGGTGGTCGCGTCCGACGGCGACGAGTCCGGAACCTGCAACGGCGACGGCGGTCATCGTCGCCCGGGTTCCGGCCGTGTAGGTCTCGGCCGTGTCGGGTATCCGCGTCCACGCGATGCCGTCCGGTGACGTCCACACGGCCGCGGCAGAGCCTTCGACGTATCCGGTTGTGCCGACGGCGACGAAACCCGGGCCGCCGGCGGTGAGGCCGTAGATCTCTTGACTCCCACCGAACGTACCTTCGTCGGACACGAGACTCCACGTCTCGCCGTCCGGTGACGTCCACACGGCTGCACCGGCGCTGTTCGCACCGGCGGCCACAACGCCGGGACCGCCTGCGACCACCGCGTTCAGCTTCGTCGAAGAGTCCGCCGAGAAGATCCCTTCATCGTCGGAGACACGGGCCCACGCCAACCCGTCGGGTGAGGTCCACACGGCACCGACGCCAAGACCGCTGAAGCCGACGGCGACGACCCCCGGACCCCCGGCGGTCACGGCGTTCATGGTCTGTAGCCCGTCTCCGCCGAAGGATCCCCCGTCATCGGCGACGCGCACCCATCCGGGTTCCGGTTGGGCCGGGGCCATCTCTGCGACGGTCGTGCCGGCGGTGTCACCGGCCGTCGACGCTGTTGTTCCTGCATCCGCCACCGGCGTCGTCGCCTCCGGTGGCGTGTCATCCGGCACAGCTCCGGAGGAACAGGCAGCGACGGTCATCAAGACCACCGCGACGACTCCGACGAACCCCATGCGCAACCGATGTGAGTACCTCATCGGCTGAGAATAGGCACCACCGATCCGGGCAAAGTCTCAGCGCAGGGATCAACCCCCGAGGGCGATCGAGGCGTATCCGACGACCCGGTCGGGTGGGCCGGCGGTGTCGCTCGAGTTCCTGACGTCGAGCACCTGCACGGCGTACCCGCGTCGCTTCGCGATGTGAAGCGCGGCCTGGATACCCGTCCGCCCGCACGCCGACTCATGTCCCAGTGCGCCCGCGTCGAACCGTTCAATCGCGGCGATCGTTGCGGCGTCGAGACGCCTGGCCGTCCTCGAGTCGTAGTAGTGGGAGAGATCCGACGATACGAGCAACAGCGTCGCGTCGTCGAGCAGCGGTTCCACGGCGTCCGCCGCGTCCGCCGGATCGACGTCTCCGGTGAGGAGGGGAACGACCGGCACGTCGGGAGCGACGACCTGGAGGAAGGGAAGCTGCACCTCGAGCGAGTGCTCCCGCTCGTGAGCGATCGCCGACTCCATGACGAAGGGGCTTCCGAGGAGCTCGCCGACGGCCTGCCGATCCACCGTGACCATGCCGAGCGGTGTCTCGAGAAGGTCGGCCTCCGGAAGGGCGAGACCGGGGAACCAGACGTAGTGGGACGGTCCGAACATGACGATCCTGCGCAGGTCCTCGATGCCTTCGAGCAGTCGGTACCCGGTCGCCGCCACCGGCCCCGAGTACACGTATCCGGCGTGCGGGACGATGAGGATGCGCAGCGGGAACTCGAGGGTGACGTCGTCGGCGGCGGCGAGGTAGCCGCGAACGTCGCGGTCGAGCGTGCGTGGATCCGCCGGATAGAACGCTCCCGCCACAGCGGGGTGACGAACGATGGAATGCACAGGAGCCTCCCTCGACTTCTCCCCAAACGTATCCCGTCGGGAGGTCGTCGTCCACGGCCTTCCGGCCCTTCCCCACGGACCCGCAGGGCGGTACATTCGGGACATGGCACACGAGCATCCCTATGTCACGCTGGCACGCCGGGCCATCCGCCACTACCTCGCAACCGGCGAGATCCTCGACCCGCCGCAAGAACCGGGTGACCCTCCGGCGAGCGGCGTGTTCGTCTCCCTCCATCAACCGGCCGGGCCGGGGCAGATCGAGGGGCCGTTGCGCGGCTGCATCGGCTCCATCCAGGCACGCGAACCCACGGTGCGCAGTGAGATCGCCCGATCTGCGGTGCTGGCCGCCACGTCCGACCCGCGGTTCCCGGCGTTGCGCCCGGGAGAAGTCGACGATCTCGACGTCACCGTCTATCTGCTCGGCGACCCGGAGCCGATCAGCGGTCTCGACGAGCTCGATCCCGCTCGTTACGGGGTGATCGTCGAAGGGCCCGGGGGACGCAGGGGCCTCCTCCTGCCGGCCATTCCCGGCATCTCGAGTGCGGAGCAACAGGTCGACATCGCCCGACAGAAGGCGTTCCTGTCGCCCGGCGACCCGATCCGGCTCTACCGCTTCTCCGCCGAGATCATCCACTAGACCTCGAGTCTCGTGGCACGAGGCCATGCCCGTTCTGTGGGCCGGAAACGCGCCTATGTCCGCCTGCGAGCCCTGGGTTCGCAGCGCGGTTGGGGTTAGTCGCTCTCGACTCTGATCTCGGTCGCCTTGATCGAGACCCACACCGACGATCCCTCTTCGATCCGCAAGTCGTCGAGTGCCGCCGGGGTGATCTCGGCGGTGAGCGGCAACGGGTCTCCGGTCTGGAGCCGGACCCGGTCGCCGTAGTGCTCGATGCGCTGCACCCGGGTGCTCCACGAATTACGCGAGCTGCCGCCGGGCTTCGCGAGGGAGATCACGATGGCCCGCGGGTCCACCGCGGCGAGGACCGGTCCTTCGATGTGCCGGTCGGCTACCGAGATGGGATGGTCGCCGACGCTAACGATGCCATCGTGCGCGGTGCCGATGAAGAGGTTGGATCCGGCGAGATCTGCGATGTACGGGGTTCGGGGACGCAGCCTGATGTCGTCGGGGGGCCCGACCTGGGTGATGGTTCCGTCTTCGATCACGTGGATCTCGTCTGCGAGGAGGAACGCCTCGGTCGGGTCGTGGGTGATCACCATGCGGGGACCGGAGAACTGCGCGAGGTGGTCCGTGAGCGTGCGACGCAGATCGACCCGCGTCGTCGCATCGAGAGCGGCGAGCGGCTCGTCCAGCAGGAGGAGGTCCGGGTCGGTGATGAGGGCCCTGGCGAGGGCGACGCGTTGCGCCTGCCCTCCCGACAGGTCACCCGGCTTGCGCCCTGCCAGATCGGCGATTCCGAAGCGCTCCAGCCACCGGTCGGCTTCCGTCGTCGATGGGCCGCGCTTGACGCCGCGGCTTCGCAACCCGAACGCGACGTTGTCGACCACCGTGAGATGTGGGAACAACACGTAGTCCTGGAAGACGACGCCGACCCCGCGGTCCTCGGCCGGGACGAGCACGCCGCCGTCCGGATCGTCGAGCGTTCGCCCGTCCAGCGTGATGTGCCCTCTTTCCAGGGGAAGAAGACCCGCGAGAGCACCAACGACGGTCGACTTGCCGGCGCCGTTCGGTCCCAGGAGCGCGATCGTCCGGCCTCGCGGGACACGAAGCCGGATGTCGATCTTGAACGACTCGCCGCGAGACACGACGAGGTGTGCGTCGAGACCGGAGAAGGGGTTCACAGGGCCCTCCACCACCGCTCGCGCAGGACGATGAGCACCGTCAACGAGATGACCACCATGATGAGGCTGAGCGCAACCGCCGCGCCACGGTCGGTCTCCAGTGCCACGAACACCGCCAGCGGAAGAGTCTGGGTCCGGCCCTGCAGGTTGCCGGCGAACGTGATCGTCGCTCCGAACTCGCCGAGGGCCCTGGCCCAGGTGAGTGCGAGACCGGCGGCGAGCGACGGCCCGATCATCGGCAGCGTGACTCTGCGAAGCACCGTCCAGCGTCCGGCGCCCAGCGTCGCGGCGGCGCCTTCGAACCGGGGATCGAGGTTGCGGAGCGCTCCTTCGACCGTGATGACGAGGAACGGCATCGCCACGAAGGTCGCTGCGATCACGACCCCCCAGATGGAGAACGGCAACACGAGGCCGGTCATCTGATGGAGCGGTTCGCCGATGACGCCGCGCCGGCCGAGTGCGAAGAGGAGGGCGGCTCCGCCGACGACGGGGGGAAGCACGAGCGGGAGAACCACGAGACCCCGGACGATCGACCGTCCGGGGAACTCGACGCGCGCCAGCATCCACGCGAGCGGCACACCGAGAACGGCTGAGATCGCCGTCGCCGCGATGGAGGCGATGAACGATATGCGCAGGGCGTCGACGACGACGTCGCTGGTGAGCAGGGTTGGAAGGTCGCTCCAGGGAGTCCGGGCCAGCAGTCCGATGAGCGGAACAGCGAAGACGGCGATGCCGCCGACTGCGAGGATCACCAACACGGCGGGGGGCCGCTGTCGCCGTCTCGGGGAGGTCGACGTGTTCGTCATGGAACGACGAATCCGTACTCTTCGAGGATGGATCTGCCCTCGTCGGACAGGACGAACTCCACGAACGCTGCGGCGCCGGCCGGATTCGGCGCGTCGGCGATGGCGGCGATCTGGTACTCGGCCACCACGTTCTGCTCGTCGGGGATCACGATGCCGTCGACACGTCCGTTGAGGGCGAGCACGTCGGTGACGTAGACGATGCCGGCATCGAGTTCCCCCGCTTCGATCTTGGTGAGCAGGGCGCGCACATTCGGTTCGTCGGTGTCGACGGACGGTACGACGCCCGCCTTCTCCAGAGCTTGTCTCCCGTAGTCGCCGCAGGGAACACCAACCGCGCAGAGGCCGATGAGGAGTTCGGAGCGTGCGAAGTCCGCGAGCCCGGTCACACGGGCCGGGTTCCCGGCCGGGACGGCGATCTCGAGCCGGTTGCCCGCGAACACGAAGACTTCGTCTGCGGTGTTTCCGGCTGCGATGATCTGGTCCATGTTCGCCGTGTCGGCCGAGGCGAACACGTCGACGGGCGCCCCCGCGAGGATCTGCTCGCGGAGAGCGGAGCTGCCGTCGAGGTTCAGGACGACATCTACTTCGGGATCTGCCGCCTCGAAGGCAACCTCCAGGGCATCGAACGCGTCGGCGAGCGACGCTGCGGTCGACACGAGCACCTCGCCGTGTGTCCTGCCCGACCCGCATGCTGCGGCCAGGAGGGACACGGCGACGAGCGCGATCGTGAGTCGTCGAACTCGCTTCACCGGGCTCCTTTCGCCGATCGGCCGGGTCTCTCGCGCAGTGATCGCGAACGCTTCGCCACAGCGGCGCAGCAGCGACAGCAGTGTAGGAAGCGCGGGTGGCTTCCCCGGCGACGACGCCCTTCTAGAACGTGATGATGTTCGTCCCGTCGATCGCGCATCGGGCGTAGACGTCCTTGGCGTTCTCGAGGATGATCCCCCGCCCTGCGAGCGTCTCGTCCGTACCGGTGGCCTCTGCCGCGTTGATACAGGCCGAGACGCGAACTCCGGATTCGACGAGTTGATCGATGTTGTCGTTGAACGTGCGCACGGGCCCGTCGGTGTCGGTTGCCGTGAGCATCTTCTGCGCGGATCCGAACACGAACACCTCCACTTCGACACCGGTCTCAGACGCGTACCGGGCGCTGCCGAGCGCCGCGATCGAGCCGAGGCTCAGTGATGCGCCGTCTTTGTGGAAGAAATGGAACAGGTTCTTTGCCATCGTCGATTCACCTCTCCTGGCTGACAGGCCGCCGTGTCGACCTGTGAGTCGAAGATAGTCAGTCCTCGTCGCCTGACGGCTCGGCAAGCATCGCCGCGGCGGTCGACGAGCGATGGGGAAGGCTGATGAAGCGGCGCTGCCGTGGCCGGGCTGTGAAGACGATCCGGCCCAGCGCGTACACCGCGAGCGGGACGAAGAACCCCGCGAGGCCCCAGAAGTATCCGGCCGGACCGAGAAACTCCATGAGCACCGAGACGATGAGCGGTCCGGCGATCGAGCCGACTCCGTAAACGAACACGATCCCCGCAGCGGCGGCAACGAGCCGATGTGCGGGCATCACGTCGTTGATCATCGAGACGGCGAGTGAGTACATAGGGAACGCCAGGGCCCCGTAGGCGGCCGCGAGCACGAAGAGCCACGGTCCTGCAGGGTCGAGGATCGCTCCGACGGTGGCGAGGACGGCCGCCGCCGTCGCGACGGCGAGGATGACGCGCCGCCTCGGGAAACGGTCCGAGAGGTAACCCAGCGGATACTGCGACGCTGCGCCGCCGACGAGTGAGGCCGCCATGAACACGCCCACGAGCCCGGGTTCCATGCCGATCTTCGTGGCGTAGACGGCACCGAGCGAGAGGATCGCACCGTCTGCCGCTCCCGACAGCACGACGGCGAGAACACCCAGCGGTGCGGTGGCCGTCAGGGCGACAACCGAGAACGCGACCGGGATCGTCTCTTTCGGTGCGGGAATCCGCACCATCGCGACCGGGACGACCGCCAGCGAGAGCAAGATCCCCACGAGGATGAACAGCGTGGCATTCAGCGGGCTATCGAGGCCCAGGAGGAGCTGGCCGAACCCCAGCCCGAAGGTGATCACCAGCATGTACACGGAGAGCAAGCGACCGCGGGTCTCGTTGGATGCCCGGTCGTTGAGCCAGCTCTCCACCGTGACATACAGGCCGGACATCGCCAAGCCGAACACGAATCGGAAGACGCCCCAGGCCAGCGGAGCAATCAGCAACGAGTAGGACAGTGCCGTCGCCGCGGCAAGGGACGCGAGTCCGGCGTACACCCTGATGTGCCCGACCTTGATGAGCCAGCGCGGGATCGTCAGCGATCCCAGGAGGAACCCCACGTAGTACATCGACATCACGACACCGATGACGATGGTCGGAAAACCCGCGAGATCGGCCCGGACACCGAGCAGCGAACCGAGTAGCCCATTGCCCACCATCAGCAGAGCCAGGCCGCCGAACAGCGGCCAGATCGATGCGACGACGTCGCGCTCTCTCTCCAATTGCCCACCCACCGTGTCCACCGATCTCAGAGGCCGCAAACAGGCAGATGCTACCGGGCGCCGTTCCACATAGAACGACGCCCGGCGACCGAGGAGGGACGGTCAGGCGCTCGATCCGACGAGCTCCGGCTCGTCGTCGGGCGTCGCAGCGCTCTCGGGCTCGACGACCAGGTTCGGGAGGATCCGGTCGAGCCACCCGGGGAGCCACCAGTTCTTGTCGCCGAGGAGCTTCATCGTGGCCGGCACGAGGAGCATGCGCACGACGGTTGCGTCGATCGCGACCGCGGCGGCGAGGCCCAACCCGAGGATCTTGATGGTCCTCAGGTCCTCGAGCATGAAGCTCCCGAAGACGAACACCATGATGAGCGCCGCTGCGGTGATGACCCGGGCCGTTGCGGCCAGGCCGTCGGCCACGGCTTCGCTGTTGACCCCGGTCCGGTCGTACTCCTCGCGGATCCGGGTCAGCAAGAACACCTCGTAGTCCATCGACAGCCCGAAGACGATCGCGAACAGCATCATCGGGATGAACGGCTCGATCGGGCCGGCCCGGATACCGAGCAGATCGCCACCCCACCCCCACTGGAAGACGGCCACGACGATCCCGTATGCGGCGCTGATCGCAAGCAGGTTCATGATGACGGCGCTCAGCGGCACCAGGATCGAGCGGAACACGACCATGAGGAACAGGAACGACAGCAGCAGGACTGCCCCGTAGAAGTACCAGATCCGCTGTGCCAGGTAGTCCGCGAAGTCGATGTTCGCGGCGACGGGGCCGGTGATCTTGAATTCGGTGCCCAGCTTCGCGTCGATCCGGGGAATGACGTCGTCGCGGAGGTTGTGCACGAGGTCGGTGGTCGCTTCATCCTGCGGCGCCGTGTCCGGCGTCACACGGAAGAGCACGGCGGTCGGGTTCTCCCGGTCGTTCGGGATCGGTCCGGCGACGTGAGCGATCCCCTCGACCTGCTCGAAGGGGTTGCCGACGGCCTGGAGCGCCATGAGGTTCGCCCCCTCGGGGAGCTCGCTGATGATGAGCAACGGACCGTTGGCTCCGGCTCCGAAGCCCTCGGCGAGCAGGTCGGATGCCTCTTTCGTCGTCGTCCCTTCCGGATCGTTGCTCGCGTCGGCGAACCCGAGTTGGAGCGAGAGGACGGGGATGGCGAGAAGGGCGAGCACGACGACGCCTGAGACGGTGATGATCCACGCCCGGTGCTGGACGAAGCGGCTCCACCGGTAGAAGGAGGTCTCCTCCACCGGCTTGTCGGACGAGATCGAGACTCGCTTCTTGAGCGGAGCCCAGAAGATCCCCACGATGAGGATGAGCGCGGCGAGCGCGAACCCGACCCGCAGGGGCATGACGTCGAGCGCCACACCGACCATGCCGATCGCCACGAAGACGGAGGCGAGGAGGCCGCGCCATCGGGTGACGTTGATGCGGTCGTCGGCGAGGCCGATCAGTGCAGGAAGCAAGGTGACGGATGCCACCATCGTGACCAGGACCGTCGTTGAGGCCGCGACGGCGAGACCCGTGACGAACGTGATGCCCATCAGGACCATGCCGAGCAGCGAGACGACGACCGTGACACCGGCGAACAGGACCGCCCGACCGGCCGAGTTGAGCGAGGCGCCCGCCGCTTCGGGAACCGCCATCCCCTTGTCGAGATACTCCTTGTAGCGGGTGACGATGAACAGCGCGTAGTCGATGCCGACGCCCAGCCCGATCATGATGCCGATGGTGCCGGCGAAGTCCGGCATCTCGATGACGTTGCTCAGCATCGCCGTCGTCAGCACGCCGACCCCCACGCCGGCTACCGCCGTTGCGATGGGAAGCCCCATGGCGAGAACGGATCCGAACGCGGCGATCAGGACGAAGATGGCGAACGCCAGACCCAGCATCTCGGAGTTCGGGGGCTTGCGCTCGCGGAACATGTCTCCACCGAGCGCTACTTCGACGCCGTCGATCTCCGGGGCGAGAGAGATGATCTCGTCGGCGATCTCCGCTCCCTCGGCCGTCGTCGTCCCGGCGTCCAGGATCAACTGGGCGTACGCGATCGTCCCGGCGCTCTCCCCCCGGGACGAGATCTGTGTGCCGCCGATCGGCGAGTACGGGCTGATGACGTTGACCACGCCGTCGACCTGTTTCGTCGCCTCGAACATCTGCGACATCGCCGTCTGCACCGCAGGATCGGTGACGCCCTGCTCCGCCCGGAAGACGATGGTTCCCTGGTCGCCGCCGGCACTGGGGAACTCCTCGGTGAGGATCGTCAGACCCTCACTGCTCTCCGAAGCAGGAGCCGAGATGTTCTCGGTGAAGGCGGGACCGATGGCGACGGCGGCACCGACGAGAAGGGCTACCGTCAGGAGCCATGCGGCGATGTATCGCCATGGATGAGAGGCCGCGTATCGACCGAGTCGGGTGAGCATGAGGGTTCTCCGAAATGAGACAAACTGACTTGACCGAGACAGACTGTATCATGGTTGTGGAGGTATCGAGTGGTTGATCCCGGATCGAGCATGAATCCACAAGTCGAGCGAACGCACCGCGTGATGCTCGACGCGGCTCGCGAACTGCTCGCCGAGCACGGCCCGGCCGCGGTGACGCACCTCCGGGTATCCGAGACTTCAGGTGTCGCCCGGGCAACGGTCTACCGCCACTGGCCCGACCGGGTCGACATCCTGCTCGACCTCCTCCGCAGCGGCGCCGACCTCCACTTCACTCCCCCTCCGGAAGACCTCCCCCTCGCCCAGCGGGTGACCGGTCTCCTCGAGAAACTCGCCGCCGCCCTCAACGGGAACAGCGGGCAGATCCTCACCGCGATGATCGGCCTCGCCGAATGGGACGACGACGTGTTCGCCGCGCTCGGACGGATGAGGGCGTTCGGACCGAGGCTGCTCCGAGATCTGCTGGCCGGTGGACTCGCCGACGGTTCGCTCACCGCCGCAACGGACATCGACGTGCTCATGGACGCCCTGATCGGACCGCTCTTCCTCAAGCGTCTCCTCCACCACGACGAGATCACCGATGCTTACGTCGGAGACCTCGTCGACACGGTGCTCGCCCCGCACCTCATCGGCTGAAAGGCCGATCGTCGACGAGGCCCGACCGGCGGCGAACCTCGACACAACGCCGGAAGCGCACTCAGCCGCCGAGAGGCGCCCCCTCATCCGCTGCCATGGGGACACCATCCGGCGTGTAGAAGCGCCGTCGCGCCCACAGGGCGGCGTAAACGAGGGCGATGAGGGCGGGCACTTCGATGAGCGGGCCGACGACGGTCGCGAGCGCCTCCCCCGAGGCGATGCCGAACACCCCGATAGCGACCGCGATCGCGAGTTCGAAGTTGTTGCCCGCTGCGGTGAACGCCATCGCCGTGTTCTTGTCGTAGGGGAACCGCATGCGGTAGCCGGCGAAGAACGAGCCGAACCACATGATGCCGAAGTAGGCGAGGAGCGGGAGGGCGATCCGCACGACGTCGAACGGTCGGGACGTGATGGTCTCGCCCTGGAGAGCGAACATCACGACGACGGTGAAGAGCAATCCGTACAGAGCCACGGGCCCGATCTTCGGCAGGAAGACGTTCTCGTACCATTCGACGCCCTTGACGCGCTCGCCCCAGAGACGAGTGAGATACCCGGCGAGCAGCGGGACGCCGAGGAAGATGAGCACGGTCTTCGCGATCGCCCACACGGACACGTCGAGCGCAGCACCGTTGTCGAGCCCGAGCCAGCCGGGGAGTGCGTCGAGGTAGAACCAGCCGAGGATCGCGTACGCGAAGACCTGGAACACGGAGTTGAGAGCGACGAGGACGGCGGCGGCTTCGCCGTTGCCGCACGCCAGGTCATTCCAGATGAGAACCATGGCGATGCAGCGGGCCAATCCGACGATGATCAGGCCCGTGCGATAGGCGGGCAGGTCGGGAAGCATGATCCACGCCAGAGCGAACATCACCGCGGGTCCGACGATCCAGTTGAGGACGAGCGACGTCCCCATGAGCTTGCGGTCCGCCGCAACCTCACCGACCTTCGTGTACTTCACTTTCGCGAGAACCGGGTACATCATCGCGAACAGACCGATGGCGATCGGCAACGAGACCGTGTCGATCTTGATCGTGTCGAGCGTGTCGTTGAGACCGCCGAACACCCTTCCGAGAAGGAGTCCCGCCCCGATGGCCAGGAGGATCCACACCGGCAGATACCGATCGAGCGCCGAGAGCCTCCGGGCCACGCCCTCATCGACGGCGGACTCGGCCCCGGTCACTGAGCGGATCCGGCAAGGATGTCGACGAGATCACAAACCGGAGGGACCCTCCCCACCGTCTTCACCTCGCCGTCGACGACGAGACCCGGCGTGGACATGACGCCGTACGCCAAGATCTCGCCGTAGTCGGTGACTTTGTCGATCGAGGCATCGATGCCGAGGAGGCGGACCGCCTCGGCGGCAGCCGCTTCGAGCGCCTTGCAGTTCTTGCATCCGCTTCCGAGTACTTCGATCTTCATGAACGATTCCTTTGATTGCGGTCAGATGACGACATTGAACAGATAGCCGACGGCCAGGATGCCGGTGCCGACGACACCGACGAACGTCGCGAGGAGCTTCGGCTGGAGGACCCTCCGCAGCAGGATCATCTCGGGGAGGGAGAGGGCGACGACGGCCATCATGAAGGCCAGAACGGTGCCGAGCGCTACTCCCTTGTCGGAGAGGGCCTGGACGAGCGGGATGACTCCGGCGGCACTCGAGTAGAGCGGAATGCCGAGGAGCACCGCGAACGGAACGGCGAGCGGGTTCCCCGATCCGGCCAGCCCGGCGAAGAAGTCCTCGGGAGCCCATCCGTGGATGACGGCGCCGATGGCGATGCCGACGAGGAGATAGGGCCAGATCTTCCCGACGATGGTCTTGACCTCCTCCCATCCGAGGGCGAGGCGATCCTCCCACGGCATATCGGTCGACGGCTCGACGAGTTCGCCGCGCAGTTTCGTTTCGAACACGAACGGCTCGACCCAGCGTTCGAGACGGAACCGGCCGAGCACGTAGCCGGCCACGATCGCGACCAGCAGGCCGAAAACGACGTACATCGCCGCGACCTTGAAACCGAACATCCCGAAGATCAGGATCACGGCGACTTCGTTCACCATCGGTGAGGCGATGAGGAAGCTGAGCGTGACACCGAGTGGGACACCGGCGGCGACGAACCCGATGAACGCGGGGACCGCCGAGCACGAGCAGAACGGTGTCACAACACCGAGTCCGGCGGCCGCAACGTTTCCGTAGCCCTCCCGCTTTCCGCCGAGCAACGACCGGGTCCGCTCGATCGTGACGAAGCTGCGGAGCACCGTCACGATGAAGACGATGCCGGCGAGAAGGAGCAGGATCTTCGTGGTGTCGTACACGAAGAAGTGCACGGCCTGCCCCACCCGGCTCTCCGGATCGAGAGCAAAGAGGTCGAACACGACCCAGTCCCAGATCTTCCCGTTGACGACGTAACCGATGACCCAGGCAAAGCCTGCCGCAGCAACAAGACCCCACAGGTGGGGCGCGCTCCGCCGTGTTCCCGGCTCGGGGAGGAAGACGCTCACGGCCGGAGCTTCTCCGGAAGAGCAGCGGCGATCACCTCTGCCGCATGCGGCGCGATGGCGTAGTCGATCCAACGTCCCCTCTTCGTTCCGACGATGAGACCGGCCTCCCGGAGGATCTTCAGGTGATAGGACAGGAGGTTCGGGGCGATCTCCATCTGGTCCTGCAGGTGGCAGTTGCACCGGATCTCCGGTGAGAGGATGTCGAGGATTCGGAGGCGGTACGGGTCGGCGAGCGCCTTCAGAACTTCGACCCGTTCTTCAAGATCCATTGTTGCAAGAGTTCTTGAACTGTTCATGCGGCCATCGTATCTCAGCACGCGCCATCATGTCAAGATCCGTTGAACCCTCCCCCCTGCGAACCCAGGGCTCGTAGGCGGACATAGGCGCGTTTCCGGCCCACGGTTCAACGAGTGACGGCTACCAAGTCACGTCGCCGCAGTTGGTGTGCGACTCCGGCTCGACCTGGAACGTCGCGTGGCTGATGCCGTAACCGTCTTCGAGGATCTCGCGCGCGGCATCCAGCACCGGGTGGGGATCGGCGTCTTCCGCCGTGGTGAGGTGCGCCGAAGCAGCATCCATGTCGGAGGTGAGCGTCCACACGTGCAGGTCGTGAACATCGACGACACCGGGGATCGCACGCAACTGCTCGGCCATCAGCGCGAGATCGACCGAATCCGGCGCCGCTTCGACCAGGATCCGGAGCGCTTTGCGGCCGAGCCGCCACGCCCTCGGCAGGATGAACAGGCCGATCCCGATGCCGAAGATCGCGTCGACGTACACCCAGCCGGTCAACCAGATGATCAGCGCCGCGACGATGACCGCCACCGAACCGAGCATGTCGGCGAGCACCTCGACGAAGGCCCCCTCGACGTTGAGGCTCTCTTCCGCCCCTTGTCGCAGGAGGAAGAACGAGACCACGTTGACCAGGAGACCGAGCACCGCAACGACGAGCATCGGGCCGCTGAGCACCTCGGGAGACCCCTCGGTGAGGCGGCGAACGGCTTCGAAGATCACATAGCCGGCGACTGCGAAGAGCAGGACGGAGTTGGCGAGCGCCGCGAGTACTTCCAGCCGGTATACGCCGAAGGTTCGCTGCTTGTTCTCCGTCGCCCGGTCGGCGGCGATGATGGCCGCCAGCGCCATCCCGATCCCGACGGCGTCGGTCGCCATGTGGCCGGCGTCGGACAGCAGCGCCAGCGACCCGGAGATCCAAGCAGCCACGGCTTCGGCCACCATGAAGACCACGACCAACCCGAAGACGATCGCGAGTCGGCCGCGATAGCGCGAACCGGCCCGGACCGAGATGCCGTGGTCGTGGTCGCCGCTCAAGGCGCGGTCCCGTGATCGTGGAGGTAGTGCTCGATGGCGACATCCAGGAGCAGACGCACGTGCGTGTCGGCCACGCGGTAGTTGACGCTCCTCCCGACCTTTCTGGACCTGACCAGCCCGCCGTCCCTGAGTTGCCGGAGCTGGTGGCTGGTCGCAGACTCCGAGGAGCCGACGGCGGCGGCGATGTCCCCGACGCGCATCTCCCCTACTTCGAGGAGCGCGTAGATGATGCGGAGCCGCCCTGCGTCCGAGAGGACCTTGAAGCGTCGCGCCAGCTGATCGGCATCACCCGAGTCGAGGATCGACGCCCGCGCCGGCTCGATCCGGTCCCGGTGGATCGTTTCGGCTTCGGACGCCCTCTCGCCTCGATGTCGCGTACGTCGTTCGGTCACAACGACCAGCATACATGAATATATGAACATATGTTCATGTATTACTTCCGGAGGATCAGGCGGTCCGGCCGCTAGCCTCCTGGGCATGAACACCCCCGAATCCCCCATCGAATGGGTCCCGAACCCCCGTGCCCGCACGATCGAATCCAGCCCCGCCGTCGCAGCAGCGTTCCCCGAGGGCATCTTCCGGGAAGTGCAGAACTTCCACCGCCAGATCCCCGGATATCGCCCGAGCCCTTTGCGCAGTCTCACGAATCTCGCCTCGATGCTGGGTGTCGGCGGTATCTGGGTGAAGGACGAGTCGCAACGACTCGACCTCAACTCGTTCAAGGTCCTCGGCGGATCGTTCGCCATCTACCGCTTCATCAAGGCCAGGCTGGGTCTCGAAGGCAAGGATCTCAGCTTCGACGAACTGGTGAGCGAGTCCACGAGAGCCAAGCTCGGTGACATCACGTTCGCTACCGCTACCGACGGTAATCACGGGCGAGGAGTCGCATGGGGCGCCTCCAAGCTCAACTGCAAGGCGGTGATCTACGTCCACAAGGACACGTCCGTCGCCCGCATCGAAGCGATCGAGAGCTACGGGGCGGAGGTGCACGTCATCGACGGCACCTACGACGACGCGGTCCACCAGGCGACCGTCGACGCCGAAGCCAACGGCTGGCAGATCATCTCCGACACGTCATGGGAGGGGTACACCGACATCCCCCGATGGGTGATGCAGGGGTACACCACGATGCTGTCCGAGACGCAGGAGCAACTCGCCGGCACCGGCATCATCAAGCCGACCCACATCTTCGTCCAGGCCGGAGTCGGATCCCTCGCCGCAGCGACGGCAGGCTTCTACAGCAGCCGGTTCGGTGCCGATCGTCCGACCACCGTCGTCGTCGAACCCACGAAGGCCGAATGCCTCCTCGAGTCGGCGAAGATCGGGGACGGGGCGCCACACAACGTCGGTGGCGACCTGAACACCATCATGGCGGGCCTCGCCTGTGGCGAACCGAACCCGATCGCGTGGGACGTGCTGTGGGACAC
>JAOZRW010000019.1:36764-38370 GCA_029939995.1 Acidimicrobiia bacterium
GCAGCCTCCGTTCCGCGGGAGTACCGCTGGTCCCCCGAGTACCGCCGGTCGCGGTAGCCGGGTAGCCCCGGGGCGCCACCGGCGGATCGGTCGGCCGACCCGCCGATCCGCCCACCTACAGTTGCCACATGCCGCATCGCCTGCACCACAGCCGCCGCGGGAAGTCCCTCGGACTGCCCGAGCTGATCGCCATCGGCGTCGGCGGCATGATCGGCGGCGGGATCTTCTCGATCCTCGGCATCGGTGCGCAGATCGCCGGACACGGGGTCGTCGCCGCGCTCGCCCTCGGCGGGCTCGTCGCTCTCTTCGCCGGCTACTCGTATGTGAAGCTGGCCGCCGCGTACCCGACCGACGGGGCCAGCTACACGTACGTCACTCGCGGCTGGCCCAACCAACCTGAATTCGGAGCGATCACCGGATGGACGGTGATTCTCGGGTACGTGGGCACGCTCGGCCTCTACGCGTTCACATTCGGCGCCTACGGTGCCGATCTCGTCGGATTCGGTGGGAGCACGCTCGCGAGGTTGGTCCTTTCAGTGGCGGTACTCGGGATCTTCATGACGGTCAACCTGATCGGCGCCCGGATGACCGGCAAGGCAGAAGATCTGATCGTCTACGTGAAGATCGCCATCCTCGCACTCTTCGCTGGAGCCGGCCTGTTCGCGAGCCGTCAATCGGTCGAGCTCCCCAAGTTCGATGAAGGCGTGGGAAGCGTGTTCATGGCGGGAGCGATGATCTTCGTCGCGTATGAGGGATTCCAGCTCATCACCAACGCCGTCCAGGAGACCGATGACCCGAAGCGGAACGTGCCGAGAGGCGTCTATGCATCGATCGGCATCGTCACGACGATCTACGTCGTTCTGGCCTACGTGGCGGTCACGGCGCTCCCGATCGATAAGCTCGTCGGCGCCCGTGAATATGCCCTCGCAGCTGTTGCACAGCCGGTGCTCGGCGAGGCCGGCACGATCCTGGTCGGGCTCGCCGCTCTGCTCGCAACGTCGTCGGCGATCAACTCCACCATGTTCGGTGCCTCACGGATGATGGCGGACATGGGAACCGACCGGACGATGCCGGGGCCGCTCGCGCGACGGAATCAGGCGAAGGTGCCGTTCGTCGCGATCGTCACCCTCACATCCTTTGCGCTCATCCTCACGCTGTTCGGATCGCTCGAAGTCATCGCGTCGTTCTCGAGCATGACGTTCCTACTGGTATCCCTCCTCGTGTCCATCACCAATCTGCGTCTGAAACACCTGACGGAGTCCCGGACCGGGATCATCGTCGCCGGCATCGCCCTGATGTCGGCCACCATCCTGCTCCTGTGGGTCTACCTCGCATTGCACGATCCCGCCACGCTCGGGCTGATGGCGCTCTTCTACGCCGTCTCAGTCGGGGTCGAGCGGTCCTATGCGATCTGGCGATCCCGGCGCGACCCCTCGCCCGGATAGGGACATCCCCCCTGCGTCGTCGCTGCGCTCCTCCGCGTCCCCCCGTCCTTCGGCCGAGGGGACATGTGGAGAGAAGCCGATCCCACCAGGATCCACGGACCCCGACAAAGCCGACGGGACCGACCAACAAACCCGCCACCTTTCCATGTCCCCCCACGCAG
>JAOZRW010000047.1 GCA_029939995.1 Acidimicrobiia bacterium
GCTGATCCGACACGGAGGGGACGTACGGGACATCACGACGGAACTGGCGGTCCTCACCGGCTACGGCGTCGTGTTGACCGCCGTGGCCGCCGTCGTGTTCCGGAGACGCCTCACCCGCTGACCGGGGGAGACTCCGGGATGATCGAGAGCTTTCGGAGGAAGAACTGCACGAGTGGGCCCATGCCGAAGGCGAACACGATCGTGCCGGGGCCCACCGTCCCCCCGAGGAGCCACCCGGCGATCAGCGCCGTGATCTCGATGCCGCCTCTCGCCCACGCGATCGAGATCCCCCGCCGGCCGAGGCCCGTCATCAGGCCGTCTCGCGGGCCCGGTCCCAATCCTGCGCCGATGTAGAAGCCGGAACCGATCGCAACGATGAGGACGCCTCCGAGCATCGCAGTCCAGCGCAGGGCGAGGCCCTCGAGATGCTCGGGGAGGATCATCAGCATCCCGTCGAGGACGAGACCGATCACGATGGCATTCGCGATCGTCCCGATCCCGATCCGTTCACGGAGGGGAATCCACAACAGGAGCACGGCGAAGCCGGTGATGATGACGATGGTTCCGATCGGGATCCCCGTCCGGTTTGAGACGCCCTGATGGAACACGTCCCAGGGGGAGAGCCCGAGGTCGGCGACCACCATGAAGGCCAGGCCGACGCCGAACAGGGTGAGCCCGAGCATGAGGCGGGCGAGTCGGGGGCCGAGCTCGTTCAAGGGTGGGAAGGGGAGCACGGGGTCAGGGTAGGGGCGACCCGGCGGCACCCGGGAACCCGGGGACGCGGCGTCCTCCCCATACGCGGGAGGCCCGCACGTCCCGTGGGAGGGATGGCGTGCGGGCCCCGGTGACCGACGTTCCCCGGCCTATTCGGTGGCCGTCTCCGTGGATTCGGCTTCGATCGACTTCTGGGCGTCGGTCGCGATGTTGATCTTGTGCGGCAAGGCTTCTTCGTGAACGGGGATCGTCACGGTGAGGACCCCGTTGTCGTAGGCGGCTTCGACCTTGGACGGGTCGAACCGGTCTCCGAGCCGGACCTCGCGGCGGTGGGTTCCGGTGGGGCGCTCACGCAGCAGCCAGGTCGCACCTTCGGGCTCGTCTTCAGGCCGCTCGGCCGTCACGGTCAGCACATTCCGCTCGACGGCCAGATCGACGTTGTCGGGATCGACGCCGGGAAGATCGAAGCGCAGCGTGTAGTTGCCATCGACCTCGTACGCATCCATGGGCATGACGCCGCCGCGCAACTGGTTGCCGAACGGGGTCATCCAGCGTTCCATCTCTTCGAACGGATCTCGGACTCTTCTCATGATCATGTCACTCCTTCCCACGGGTTCGGGCCGGTCAGAACCGACCGTTCATCTCATGATCTATATATACCACGCTCAGATTACATATGTCAAGAAGGTAAAGATCTGATCTCGGGCCGGATCCGTAACCCCCGGGAGAGACGGGCGTAAGCGATCGATCCGGCGGTAGCATCCATCCCATGCCAGCAGACATCGACATCGAACGGGTCGCGCACCTTGCACGGATCGCACTGACCGACGACGAGCGCGCCTTGTACGGCGAACAGCTCGCCCACATCATCGAGCACGCGGAGCGCGTCCAGGCCCTCCCGACCGAAGGCGTCGAACCGACGTCGCATCCACTGCCCATGGTGAACGCCTTCCGACCCGACGTCGTGACCGAGTCGCTCCGCCGCGAGGACGCCCTCGCCGGCGCACCGGACACGCAGAACGGCTACTACCGGGTTCCGAAGATCCTGGACGAATCATGACCGACCTCGCAGATCTGACCATCGCCCAGGCGGGGAGCGGGCTTCGATCCGGGGAGTTCACCGCTGTTGATCTCCTCGCCGCCGTCGAGCGTCGCGCCGCCGTCACCGAGGCCCATCTCCACGCCTACCTCACGCTCGATCGCTCCGGAGCTCGGACCGCCGCCGAAGCGGCCGACGCTGCGCTCGCTACGGGCGATCCCCGGCCGCTGCTCGGGATCCCGATCGCGCTGAAGGACAACATGGTGACGAGGGGCGTCGAGACGACGGCATCGTCCCAGATCCTCGCAGGATGGAAACCGCCGTACGACGGCACCGCTGCGATCCGGCTCAAGGAGGCCGGGGCGGTCATCGTCGGCAAGACCAACCTCGACGAGTTCGCCATGGGGTCCTCGACCGAGAACTCCGCATACGGGCCCACGCGCAACCCCTGGAACACGAACACGGTCCCCGGCGGTTCGTCGGGCGGCTCGGCCGCCGCCGTAGCCGTCGGCTCGGCGCTCGGTGCATTCGGATCGGACACCGGCGGTTCGATCCGCCAGCCGGCATCGCTCACCGGAACCGTCGGTGCGAAACCGACCTACGGGCTCGTCAGCCGGTACGGGCTGATCGCCTTCGCCTCATCTCTCGACCAGATCGGTCCGATCGCGAGAACCGTCCCCGACGCGGCGGCGCTTCTCGAAGCCGTCGTCGGGTGGGATCCCATGGACGCGACGAGCTACAACGGCGACCTTCCCGCCATCGCGAAATCGCTCGACACGGGGGTGGCCGGTCTCCGCATCGGCGTCGTCACCGAACTCTCCGGCGAAGGCATCGACCCCGAGGTCCTCGAGGCGACGATGCGGATCGTCGACCAACTCTCGAACGCCGGAGCCGACGTCGTCGAGATCTCGCTGCCGGCCATCGAGTACGCGCTCTCCGCCTACTACCTGATCGCCCCGGCCGAGTGCTCGGCGAACCTCGCACGGTTCGACGGCGTCCGATACGGGCTGCGCGTCGACGGAGCGACGACCGAGGAGATGATGGCGAAGACCAGAGCCGAAGGGTTCGGGCCCGAGGTGACCCGCCGGATCCTGCTCGGCACCTACGCACTGTCCGCCGGCTACTACGACGCCTTCTACGGGCAAGCCCAGAGGGTGCGGACGCTGCTCCGGAACGACTTCGCATCAGCCTACGGACGGGTCGACGTCCTCGTCTCACCGACGAGCCCGACGACGGCGTTCGAAGTAGGCGCCAAGACGGCGGACCCTCTCACCATGTACTTCGCCGACATCTGCACGATCGCGACGAACCTGGCCGGCGACCCGGCGATCTCCGTCCCGATCGGCCTGGACGACGCGGGCCTGCCGATCGGGTTCCAGATCATGGCCCCCGCCCTCGGAGAAGAGGTCATGTTCCGGGTCGCGGCGGAGGTCGAACGCCTCGCCGCGTTCACCGAACGTCCGCGACTCGCGACCTCGAAGGTGGTGGCACCGTGACCGAGTGGGAAGCCGTCATCGGAATCGAAACACACGTCGAGCTCCAGACGAAGTCGAAGATGTTCTGCGGCTGCCTCGTCGACTCGGGCGATGAGCCGAACACCGCGGTGTGCCCGGTCTGCCTCGCCCTCCCGGGAGCGCTGCCGGTGCCGAACAAGGAAGCGATCGAGGGCATCCTGTCGATCGGCGACGCGCTCGAATGCACGCTCATCGAAGACTCGCTGTTCTACCGCAAGAACTACTTCTACCCGGATCTGCCGAAGAACTACCAGATCTCCCAGTACACGTTCCCGCTCTGCCTCGACGGCCGTCTCGCCGTCGACGTCGACGGGGAGCCGACGATGGTGGGGATCACCCGCGTCCACATGGAAGAGGACACCGGGAAAAGCACCCACATCGGAGAGAGCGGACGGATCCACGGCGCGGATCACACGCTCCTCGACTTCAACCGTGCCGGGGTCCCGCTCGTCGAAGTCGTCTCGGAACCCGACATCCGCTCACCGGAGCAGGCCAGGGCCTACGGCGCCGAACTGCAGCGCGTCGTCCGGGCGCTCGGCGTGTCGGACGCCCGCCTCGAAGAGGGATCGATGCGGTTCGACGTGAACGTCTCCGTGCGGCCCGTCGGATCGGACGTCCTGGGGACCCGCACCGAGGTCAAGAACGTCAACTCGCTGCGATCCATGCAGCGGGCGATCGCCTACGAGATCACCCGTCAGATCGAAGTCCTCGAGAACGGCGGATCGATCCATCTCGAGACGCGCCACTGGGACGAGTCGAAGGGCGCGACCCGCTCGGGACGGACGAAAGAGGGGTCGGAGGACTACCGCTACTTCCAGGACCCCGACCTGCTGCCGCTGCACATCGACGAAGCATGGCGCAAGCGGGTCCACGAGCGCCGGCCCGAGCTCCCTGCGGCGAAACGTGCACGCTACGCCGCGCTCGGCGCCGACCCGCGCACCGCCGAGCTGCTCGTCGACGCAGGCGATCTCGCAGCCCTGTTCGAAGCAGCGGTATCCGCCGGTGCCGAACCGAGAACCGTCGGCATCTGGCTCACGGGCGAAGTCGTCGCCTACCTGCGTCGCGAGAACGTGACGCTCGACGAGACCGGTTTGAGCGCCGACTCACTCGTCGAACTGGCCCAGATGACCGGTGCGGGTGACCTCTCGGCAACCGCCGCGAAGGAGGTCCTCAACGGCGTCCTCGCAGGGGAAGGAACTCCGTCACAGGTCGCCGAGTCGCGGGATCTGCTGCAGATCTCGGATGCGTCGACGATCGAGACCGAAGTCATGGCGGTCCTCGACCAGCACCCCGACGCCATCGAGAAGATCCGCGACGGGGATGCGAAACCGATCGGGTTCCTCGTCGGACAGGTCATGCGGGCGACGGGAGGCAAAGCCGACCCTCGCATGGTTCAGGATCTGATCCGCCGCAAGACCCAGGCGTAGCCGATGATCGAAGCGGTCGTCTTCGACTGCGACGGGGTACTGGTCGACAGCGAACCCATCGCCGACGCCGTCTGGTCGGAAGTGCTCTCCGAACGCGGATACGAGGCAACCGAAGCGGACGGCGATGCCTGCCGCGGCTTGACTGAACCGGCGACCTACGGGTACTTCGCCGAACGGGCGGACCTCCTCCCGTACGACGAGCACATGGCCGCCCTCGACGCGCTGCGGGTGCCTCGCATGGAGAAGGACCTCAAGTCGTTCCCCGACACCGACGACACGGTGAGGGCCCTCGCGGCGCAGGGCGTTCCCATGGCCGTCGCATCATCGTCCCGGCGGCGTGCGCTCGAGGGAAAGCTGGAGATCGTCGGCCTCAGGCGCTACTTCGACGCGATCGTGGGCGGCGACGAGGTCGAAGCGGGGAAACCGGCGCCCCACGTGTTCGTCGAAGCCGCACGCCGTCTCGGGTTTCCGCCGTCGGCTTGCCTCGCGATCGAGGACTCCGACAACGGCGCCGCCGCGGCGGTGGCCGCCGGCATGCGCACGATCATGGTCCGTCGGGACGGGTCGATGTCGCCGCTCTACGCGTCGGTGAGCGAGGTGACGGCGGACCTCATCCTCAGCTGGATGTGGCGGTTCTAGAGAACCCACCAGACGAGCCAGCCCGCTGCGAGCCCGTAGAGACCGGCGACGACGTCGTCCATCGTGATCCCGACGGCACCCGGGAGCGACTCGGCCTGCGGGACGCCCGGCAGCACTTTGAAGATGTCGGCGAGGCGGGCAACGACGACGGCGACGAGCCACGGCCATCCGGTCAGCCCGATCACGGCGATCAGCGTACCCGCCACCTCGTCCATCACGATCCATCCGGGGTCGGCATGGTCGTCGGCGAACGGGGCGGCCGACCAGAGCGACAGGCCGAACGCGATCGCGAACGCGACGACTCCGACCCACCACGGATACCGCCACAGCAGCAGCGAGATGACGACGGCGACGGCGGCGCCGAAGGTCCCGGCGCCGTTGTCCGATCCCCAGAGGCGCTGGGGGATGAGCCCTGCGTAGAACGCGGAAGCGATGAAGCGGTGCACGGGGTGAAGCCTAGAACCGGCTCCGGCCGTGACGGGTGGAAGCGGCGCGGAACGATGCATAATCAGGGCGATCCCATCGAAAGGCCACCGTCATGCGTCCCGACCAACTCGGCGACTACCGCTCTCCATCCGATGCAAGACTCCACCCGGACGGCACCCGCGTCGCCTTCGTCGTCACCCGGACGGACCTCGAAGAGGATCGGTACGTTCGCCGGATCTGGCTCTGGGACGGAGAGACCGCCCGGCCCCTCACCGCCGGGACGACGGACACGACACCTCGATGGTCGCCCGACGGAACAAGGCTGGCGTTCCTGAGGAAGGGCCCCGGCGATGAGGACCGACCGCAGGTCGCCATCATGCGACTCGACGGGGGGGAAGCCTCGATCGTGACCGAGTTCGAACTGGGCGTCTCGGAGATCGCCTGGTCGCCGGACGGCACGCGACTTGCCGTGGTCGCCGCCGAATGGATCGATGAGTGGAAAGACCTCGACGGTGAAGAGCGCGGTCGCAGGCCGCGGCGCCTCACCCATCTCGGCTACCGGTTCAACGACAAGGGCTGGATCCACGACAAGCGATCGCACATCCGGCTCATCGATCCCGACGGGGACACCGACGCCGTCTGCCTGACCTCCGGGGACTTCAACGAAGGTCAGATCACATGGAGCCCGGACGGCACCGAGATCGCTTTCGTTTCCGCACGCCACGAGGAGCGGCACGTCGATCCGGGATCGCAGATCTGGACCGTTCCCGCCGACGGGGGCGAGGCACGCGCCCGCACCGATGTGGGGACGTGGGGCATGCCCTCGTACGATCGCGCGGGCAGCCTCTACGCGCTCGGCACCGACGATCGCTGGGCCTACCCGGGCGTCGCGCCGCTTCAACGCCTGGCACCGGACGGTCCCCGGGAGCAGATCACGACCATCGACCGGAACCTGTTCACGTTCTCCCCGCCGCTCTCGCCCGGCGGTCCGCAATGGCTCGACGACGGCACGGCTCTGTCGACGGTCGAAGACGCCGGCCGGGTGAGGATCGTCAAGATCCATCCCGATGGATCGGTCGAGGACCTCATCGGCGGCGACCGGCTCATCACCGGCATCAGCCCCCGACCCGACGGATCGGCCGCCGTGTTCACCGCGACCTCGCCCACGGATCCCGGCGAGGTCTGGTGGTGGGAGAACGGCGAACAGCGACGGCTCACGGCCCTCAACGACGACTTCCGGGCGGAGACCGACCTGAGCGAACCGCAACGGTTCGTCATCGACCACGACGGTGTTGAAGTCGAAGGCTGGGTGTATCTCCCAGAAGGCGATGAACCGGTTCCGTTGCTCTTCAACATCCACGGCGGGCCGGCGACCCAGTACGGCTACGGCTTCTTCGACGAGTTCCAGGTGTACACGGGCGCCGGGTACGGAGTCGTCGCGATCAACCCGAGGGGAGCCAGCGGATACGGAACCGACTTCGTGCGCGCCGTCGTCGGAGCCTGGCACGAAGAGATGCCGCCCGACCTCGTCGACCTGCTCGCCGCCCCCGATGTCGCTGCAGCGAAGTTCCCCCGGCTCGACATAGGCCGGATGGGGATCATGGGCGGCTCCTACGGCGGATTCGCAACGGTCCGCGTCACCGCCGCAGACCACCGGTACCGGTCGTCCGTCGCCGAACGCGGCCTCTACGTGTGGACGTCGTTCGGTGCGACGTCGGACATCGGAACGTACTTCGACGGCATGTACGTCAAGCGCGGTGCCACCCGCGACGAACTGTGGGCGGCGTCACCGCTGCGCCATGCCGACGCGATCACAACCCCGACCCTCGTGCTGCACTCCGAGACGGACTGGCGATGCCCGATCGAGCAAGGCGAGCAACTCTTCGCGCTGCTCCAACGCAACGGCGTCGAATCCGAGATGCTGCGCTTCCCCGGCGAGAGCCACGAACTGTCCCGCAACGGGAAGCCGAAACACCGGATCGAGCGCTTCGAGGCGATCCTCGACTGGCACGCCCGCCACCTGGCATAGGGAGCGACCGACCTCCCACTCGCCCATGTCCCCCCAAGCGCATGTGCGCTTGGGGGGACGGGCACTCGCTCTGCGAGTGAGCAGGGGGGCTGCCGCCGATACCGGGGAGTCGACCGTCGCGGGTTCCGAGGCCCCCCTGCGGAGAAGCCCGGCGGCTTCTCCGCGTCCCCCCGTCCCTTGCGGGCCGAGGGGACAGGCGAAGGAGGGCCGGCGATGTCACATTCGCCGGAGTTTCACGTACTCCGTTGAACACGGGGATCCACACAGCGGAACCGGGCTTGGGGGACGCCGCGGATTGCACTGATCGCGGGCTGTAGGCCGATGTCTGTCACACTGATCCGGATATGGACGGAGCAGCAGACACACCGATGCCGATCGTGGCCGCCGCCGCGCTCGACGCCGTCGTGGAGCATCGCGGAGGCCGGCGTCGCCAGGGCCAGCAGGACATGGCTTCCTGGGTCGCCCAGGCGATCGAGGACCGGCATCACCTCATCTGCGAGGCCGGGACCGGCGTCGGCAAGTCGTTCGGCTACCTCGTGCCGGCGATCGTCTCGCAACGGCGCGTCGTCGTCGCTACCTCCACCAAGACGCTCCAGGATCAGATCGCAGCCGACCTCCCCGACATCGTCAACGTTCTCCGCCGGCATGGACACGACGTCACCTGGGCGGTCGTCAAGGGGCGCGCTTCCTACCTCTGCGCGGCCAAGGTCGCGGAGCGCCGGACACAACTCCTCGACGTCACCGGCGAGGACGACGAAGTGGAAGTGATCATCGAATGGTGGCGCAGCGGCGGCGACGGCGAACGCGACCACGCGCCGGTCGCCGTCTCGGACCGGACCTGGTCCGATCTCAGCATCTCCGGGATGGAGTGCCCCGGCCGACGCTGCTCCTACGCCCGCGACTGCCCGGCCATGGCGGCGCTCGACGAAGCCAGAGAAGCACGGCTCGTGATCTGCAACCACCATCTCTACGGCAGCGACATCAACTCCGACGGCGCGATCCTCGGCGATCACGACGCCGTCATCTTCGACGAAGCCCACCGACTGGAGGACGCGCTCTGCTCCAGCGTCGGCATCACGCTCACGACCGGACGGCTCGCCGGCTACGCCCACACCGTCACCGGGCTCCTCAAGAGCCTCGGTGTGCCCGCCGCCGATCGGAAGACACATCTCGAGCGGCTGTGGGGAGCGATCAACGACGTCCAGGCCTGGCTGAACGGGCTCGAGCACGGAGAGGTTCGGCTCCCCATCGGGGGAGATCCGGCCGGCGCCGTTCGCCGGCTGCACGCCACCGTCCGGACGATCGACCGGCTGATGCGGAACGTCACCGTCGAAGATCCGATCGTCATCGGGCGGCGAGAACGCGCCACCAACCTCGCGGGTCATCTGCAAGGCGACCTGGGGGTTCTCACCGACCCGATCCCCGGCCACGTCTGCTGGATCGAACCCGGTCCGGTGCTGCGAACGTCGCCCGTTTCGGTATCCGGGACCTTCTCGAACCGGCCCGCGGCGCAACGCCCGACCATCCTCACGTCGGCGACGCTCACGGTCGCGGGGAGCTTCGATGCGATCGCCCGGCAGCTCGGCTACAGCACCGCTGTGGACGACATGACCGAGCCGCACACCGACCCGGACGATCCCGATCCGCTGCGCTACATGACGCTGCGCGTCGAGAGCCCGTTCGACTACGAGAGCCGGGCACGGCTGTACCTGCCGGATCTCGACGAGCCCTCGGCACCCGCCTGGGGCGAGTCCGTGGCGGAACTGGCCGGCGAACTCGTCGAGGCAGCCGGCGGACGCGCCCTCATCCTGTGCACATCGAACGCCGCCGTCCATCGAATCTCGGGGCGCCTCGAAGGCAGCCGGCATCGAATCCTCACCCAGGGAGTGCATCCGCGCTCCACGCTGCTCGAAGAGTTCCGTCGTGACGAGACCTCCGTCCTCGTCGCGACGATGGGGTTCTGGGAGGGTGTCGATGTCGTCGGCGACGCCTGCCGCCTCGTCCTCATCGACCGCGTGCCGTTCCCCCGCCCCGACGATCCCCTCTGGGCTGCACGGCGGACGGCCGCGACCGAAGCGGGACTCTCCGCCTTCGCATCTGTGGATCTCCCGCGTGCAGCGAACCTCACCGCCCAGGGTGCCGGGCGCCTCATCCGGAGCATGGACGATGAGGGAATGATCGTGCTGTGCGACCGGCGGCTGCAGACGAAGAGCTACGGGCCGGCGATCATCAGCACACTGCCGGAGATGCTCATCATCACCGACCGGGGTGAAGCGGTTGCCTACCTCGAAGGGCTGTGAACCTTCACGAGGCGCGGCGCTTCGCTTCGAAGAAACGGATCTATGTGCGAAGCTGGGGGGATGGATAGACCCGTCGTGATCATGAGCGCTCTCCCCGGAGAACTGGACCTTCTCCAGGGGCAACTCGCGAACGGCGAAACGACCACGATCAGGGACCGTGACTTCCGGACGGGCACGATCCGCTCCCATCGCGTCGTCCTCACGGCCGCCGGGATCGGCAAAGTCAACGCGGCGATGGTGACAACGCTCGCGATCGATCACTTCGACCCGCAGGTGCTCATCGTCACCGGCGTCGCAGGCGGCGTCGACGACACACTCGGCATCGGAGACGTCGTCGTTGCCGAACACGTTCTGCATCACGACACCGGCGTTCTCGAACCCGACGGCTTCCACCTCTATCAGTCGGGGCATGTTCCGTTCCTGAATCCCACCGGGCGACTCGGCTACCGGCCGTCCGTCGAACTGCTCGAAGGCGTCCGGGCCCGCCTCGATGGTCTCGAACTCGCCCCGGTGCTCGACCGGCGACCCTCCATCGTGTTCGGGACGATCGCGACCGGAGATCAGTTCTTCCAATCGGATGCGGGCCGGCGACGGCTCCAGGCGACGCTGGGTGCACAGGCTGTGGAGATGGAGGGCGCAGCAGTCGCTCAAGTAGCCGGACACTTCGGCGTCGATCATCTCGTGATACGGGGCCTATCGGATCTCGCAGGCGGAGACGCATCGTTCGATTTCAACCGGTTCCTCGACGACGTCACGGCCAACTCGGCCGCCGTCGTGCTCGCCGTGCTCGAAACGATCTGACGCCGTCGCCATTGCCCTGCGGTTTTGTGGCACAATCGGGCTATGCAGCCCACCAAGTACATCTGGATGGACGGGGAGCTCGTCGATTGGGACGACGCCACCGTCCATGTCCTGTCCCACGGTCTCCACTACGGCACCGGAGCGTTCGAGGGGATCCGCGCCTACGAGACCGAACGGGGCCCGGCCGTGTTCCGTCTCACCGAGCACATGGAGCGTCTCGCCCGGTCGTGCAAGGCGATCGCCATTCCGATCGACTGGACCGTCGACGAGATCGTCGCGGCGACGAAACAGGTCTTCGCGGCGAACGGGTTGACGTCGGGTTACATCCGTCCGCTCGTGTTCTACGGAACCGGTTCGATGGGGTTGAACCCGGCCGGCGCAGCGGTGCACACGATCATCGCCACCTGGGAGTGGGGGGCCTACCTGGGGGAGGAGGGCATCGCCAACGGAATCCGGGTCAAGGTGTCTTCCTGGCGGAGGATCAGCCAGGATTCGATGATGCCGAACGCGAAGCTCACCGGTGGGTACATCAACTCGGTGCAGGCGAAGCAGGAGGCGTTACGAGGAGGGTACGACGAGGCCGTGATGTTGAACCCGGACGGGTTCGTTGCCGAGGGGAGCGGGGAGAACCTGTTCATCGTCCGCGATGGCCTCATCATCACACCGCCGCTCTCGGCGGGCGTGCTCGAAGGGCTCACGCGTCACGCCGTGATGACCCTGCTGCGCGACGACGGCTATGAGATCGTCGAACGCGACCTGTCCCGAACCGACCTGTACTACGCCGACGAGATGTTCTTCACCGGCACCGCCGCAGAGGTGACGCCGATCCGCGAGGTCGACGACCGTGTCGTCGGCGCGGGTCGCCCCGGGCCGGTGACGAAACGCGCCCAGGTCCTGTACATGGACACGGTCGGCGGCAAGAACGAACGTCACGGGGACTGGCTCGACTACGTCTGATCTCGCGTCTCCTACCATGGGGTCGTATCCGAGCGAGTGGAATCATGGCCCAACAGCCGAACATTGAACTGCGAATATCCGACCTGCCGAGACCGGTCGCGGGCACGGGGCCTCAACGCCGGTGGCGTCCGAGCCGTCCGGGGGAGCTGACCGGTACCGGAGTACCGTGGGGCGGCCCGTTCGGCACCCCGGCTCCCGATGCCGGATACGCTCTGAAACTCGCGGCCGGCCGTGATCTCGCGCTCGCCGAGCATGAGCATCGCGCCGACGCGGAAGCGCTCGTGGCGGCGGTCGCGGCGGCACGGGCCTCCCGGGTGGGAAGGGCGCCGGTGAAAGCCGACGTCGACGCAGCCATCGTCATCCTCGGATACGACGCACCCAGCGAGTTCGGCGCCGCGCGTGCTGCGGCGATCGGCGCTGCGGCGCATCATCACCCCGAGCGGATCCGCCACGTACTTGCCGGCATCCCCCTCGACGTGTTCGACGCATCCGTCGACGAGTTGCGCGAGCGTGTCGCCGCCGGCGAATCGCTCGTCGAGATCTGAGACGAGTCCACCATGAAGATCGTCAGGATCGACTCGAACGTCGATGACATCACCTACGGCGTCGTCGAGCCGGAAGGCATCCGGATCTACCGGGGCTCACCCTTCGTCGCCTGGGAACCGACCGAGACCGTCGTGGAGTGGGACAAGGCCCGGCTGCTCGCACCGGTGATCCCCACGAAGGTGATCGCCGTCGGCAAGAACTACGCCGACCACGCCGCAGAGATGGGCGGAGACGTACCGAAGCTGCCGGTGCTGTTCATGAAACCCCCCACGTCGGTGATCGGCCCCCTCCAACCGATCCGCATCCCCGCTCAAGCGAACGAGGTGCATCACGAAGCCGAACTGGCGGTCGTGATCGGGAACGTCACGAAGAACGTCGGCCCCGAGGACATGGGGAAGCACATCCTCGGTTACACGGCGGCCAACGACGTCACGGCGCGTGATCTTCAGCGTGCCGACGGGCAGTGGACCAGGGCGAAGGGCTTCGACTCGTTCTGCCCCCTCGGCCCTGCGATCGAGACCGATCTCGATCCCAGGGAAGGCCTGTCCGTCGTGTCACGCGTCAACGACGAGATCCGTCAATCGGGCACGACCGCCGATCTCGTGTTCGGCGTCGACATCCTCGTGTCGTTCATCTCGACGATCATGACGCTCCTCCCCGGCGATGTGATCCTGACCGGCACCCCCGCAGGCGTCGGCCCGATCGTGCCGGGAGACCGCGTCGAAGTGGAGATCGAAGGCGTCGGTGTGTTGATGAACCCGGTGGTGAAAGCGTGACGCCCCGCGTCCGGTTCGCCCCGTCGCCGACCGGCTACCTCCACGTCGGTGCTGCCCGCACGGCCCTGTACAACTACCTGTTCGCCCGGCACAACGGCGGCACGTTCATCCTCCGCTCCGACGACACGGATCAGGCCAGGGGAACGACCGAGTTCCAGGAGGACATCCTGGAGCAGCTTCGATGGCTCGGCCTCGAGTGGGACGAGGGCATCGTCGTCGGGGGACCCCACGGCACCTACCGCCAATCCGACCGGTACGACCGGTACCGGGACGTCGC
>JAOZRW010000020.1 GCA_029939995.1 Acidimicrobiia bacterium
CCGCGGGCCGGGGCGGTAATATACCGGGTCAGTAACCCTGGGTTCGCTGCGGGAGGGGTAGGGTCGCCGGCATGGAACCACCGATCGCGAAACGCCTGCCGACCGAACGTCGGCTCCACGGGGAAACCGTCGTCGACGACTATGCATGGATGAAGGATCGGGGTGATCCCGACATGCTCTCCTATCTCGAAGAAGAGAACGCGTATACCCAGGCGATGACCGACCATCTCGCCGCGCTGCGAGAGGAGATCTTCGTCGAGATCAAGGAGCGGACGCAGGAGACCGATCTCGCCGTGCCGGCGAAACGCGGCGACTACTGGTACTCGACGCGCACCGAAGAGGGGCGTCCGTACGGGATCTGGGTGCGCATGGCGGGCGGTCCCGATGGTGCCGAGACGGTGCTGCTCGACGAGAACGAGGCCGCCGAAGGCCACGACTACTTCCGGCTGGCGAACTTCTCAGTGTCGCCCGACGCCGGGATCGTCGGCTACAGCGTCGACACCGACGGCGGTGAGCGTTACACGACCCGCTTCCGTGTTGCGGTGACCGGCGAGATGCTGGACGACGAGATCCCCGGCACGTACTACGGGGCTGCATGGGCATCGGACTCCCTGCACTACTTCTACACGGTGACCGACGCGGCGATGAGGCCCTGGCAGGTGTGGCGACATCGTCTCGGAACTGCAGCAGCGGATGACACGCTGGTGTATCAGGAGGACGACGACCGCTACTACCTGACGGTCCGACGTTCCCGCAGCGGCGGTTTCATCTTCATCGATATCGGCTCCGCCGTGACCGGTGAGGTTCGCTTCATCTCCGCCGCCGATCCGGAGGCGGAGCCGGTTCCCGTCCTCCCGCGGGTCGAGGGCGTGGAGTACTCGGTCGATCATCGCGGCGACGAGTTCTGGATCGTGACGAACGACGGGGCCCTCGACGGTCGCCTGATCCGGATGCCGGTTGGCGGCGGCGGCGGTGTGGAAGTCGTCGGCCACGAGCCGGGTTCGAAGCTGGCGCACCCCGACTGTTTCGCGGACCACGTCGTCGTCTGGGGGCGTCACGAAGGGCTTCCGGCTGTGCTCATCGTCGACCCTGAGAGCGGAGAATCGGCGTATCTGAGTTTCGGGGAGGTCGTCTACCAGGTCGATCCTGGAGCCAACTACGAGTTCGAAACGCGCCTTCTCCGGTACGGATACGAGTCGCCGGTGACGCCGCCGTCGGTCTTCGACCACGACGTCACCACCGGCGAGCGGACGCTCCTCAAGCAGAAGGCCGTCCTCGGTGGTTACGACCCCGCCGGGTACTCGACGGCCCGCGAGTGGGCCGCGGCGGCCGACGGCGAACGCATCCCGATCTCGATCGTCCACCGGTCGGATACGCCGATCGACGGGTCTGCACCCCTCGTCGTCTACGCCTACGGGGCATACGAGATCTCGATGCCCGCCCGGTTCTCGATCCCCCGGCTGAGTCTCCTCGACCGGGGCGTCGTGTACGCGATCGCCCACGTGCGAGGAGGTGGGGAGATGGGGAAGGCGTGGTACGAGCAGGGGAAGCTCGCCCACAAGATGAACACGTTCACCGATCTCCTCGACGCGACCCGTCATCTGACCGACGGCGGATACGGCGACCCCCGCCGCGTCGCGATCCGCGGAGGGAGCGCCGGGGGGCTCACGATCGGTGCAGCCGTGAACCTGGCGCCCGATCGATTCCGGGTCGCCGTCGCCGAGGTCCCGTTCGTCGACGTGATCAACACGATGCTCGACGAGACGCTGCCGCTGACGATCGTGGAGTGGGAGGAATGGGGAAATCCTGCCATCGAGGAGCAGTACCGGTGGATGCGAGCGTACGCGCCCTACGAGAACGTCGGCGCGGGCACTTACCCGGCGCTGCTGGTCACGGGCGGGCTGAACGATCCGAGGGTCCAGTACTGGGAGCCCGCGAAGTGGACCGCGCTCCTTCGAACCGCACCGATCGGAGAGCGCCCCGTTCTCCTGAAGATGGAGATGGGCGCCGGGCACTTCGCTCGGTCCGGTCGCTACGACACCTGGCGGGACGAGGCGTTCGTGCTCGCGTTCGTCCTCGACGAGTTGAGGTCGGCCCGCGGATAGGCGGCGGCCGCCGGCTACTCGCAGTCGAACGTCACGTCGGCTTCAGTCGCCAGGGCCGGATCGACGGCCTCTGCGACGAGGAACCGGCCCGTGCCGTTTTCACAGTCCCCCCGGTCGCGTTTCCACACCTTCAACAGAACGACCTTGTCGATCCCCGCAGCGCCGGGGAGATCACCGATCCCCGCATCGCGCACTTCGTCGTTGACGAGTTCGATGATGTCGGGAGTGTGGAGCGACGCCAGCTCCCGCTCGAGATCGGCGATCGCCTCCTTCTTCCTGTTGCTCCCCATGCGGGACAACACGATCGTCACGACGAGGAAGAGGATCACGCCGACGATGACGACACCGATCATCCCTCTCTCCTCGCCCGGCCGTAGGCATCGACGTAGCGTTTGAGGTCGTCCTCGCCGACGTAGCTGCCGACGTCGACTTCGATGACCTCGAGGATCTCCGAGTCGGATGCGTTCTCGAGGCGGTGCACTTCACGGGCCGGGATGAACACGGATTCGTGCTCCGGGACGAGGCGCGTCGTCTCGCCGATGCGGATGCGTGCGGTTCCGCGCACGACGATCCAGTGCTCGGAACGATGCTCGTGAGTCTGTAACGAGAGCTTCTCGCCCGGTTCGATGGTGAGTCGGAGAACCCGGTACCCGGGCCCGGCGGCGAGTGTGACGAAACCACCCCACGGCCGCACGTCGCATCCGTCGGTGACCGCTTCGGATCTCTCCTCGGCCTTCAAGCGGTCGACGATCACCTTGACGTCCTGCGAACGGTCGCGGCGGCTGACCAGCGTCGCATCCGGGGTATCGACGATCACGACGTCGTCGACGCCGATCGCCGCGAGGAGACGTCCGCTGCTTCGCAGGTAGCTGCGATGAACGTCGAGCATCTCGACGTCGCCGACGACGACGTTGCCGTCCTCGTCGTGTTTGCCGATCTCCCACAGGGCGGCCCACGAGCCGACGTCGCTCCATCCGGTGTGGATCGGCACGACCGCGGCGGCGTCCGTTCGTTCCATGACGGCGTAGTCGATCGAGATCGACGGCGCCCGCGTGAACGCGGCGGCGTCGAGACGGATCACGGACCCGTCGTATTCGGCGCCGTCGACGGCGGCTCGCGTCGCCTCCAGCACCTCAGGAGCGTGCGCTGCGAGCTCATCGAGGAAGCGTGAGGCCCGGAACATGAACATGCCGCTGTTCCAGAGGTAATGGCCGCTCGCGAGGTACTCCTCTGCGGTGGCCGCATCGGGCTTCTCCCGGAACTCGGTGACGGTGCGCACCCCGTCGGCGAGACGATCGCCGAAACGGATGTAACCGTATCCGGTCTCCGGTGCGGCGGGTTCGATACCGAACGTCAGCAGGTATCCGTTGTCGGCGAATCCGGCGGCGAGCGCGACGGCTTCGGCGAACGCCTCTTCGTTACGGATGACGTGGTCGGCGGGCATGACGAACAGGATCGGGTCGGTGCCGTCTCTCGTGACGTGGAGGGCTGCCGCCGCCGTCGCCGGCGCGGTGTTCCTGCCGACCGGTTCGAGGATCACCGGCGCGTCGCGATGTCCGGCGACGGCGAGTTCCTGACGGATACCCGGCTCGTGCGCTTCGTTGCACACGACGAGAGGCGTCCCGCTGCCGGCGAGCGCATCGGATCGCTGTACGGTCGTGAGGAACATCGTCCGCTCGTCGACGAGGGGGAGGAGTTGCTTCGGCTGCTTGCTGCGTGAAGCCGGCCAGAGGCGGCTGCCCGACCCGCCGGAGAGGATCACGGGGATGATGGATCGATCGGTCATGGGAGCAATGTATCGGTTCGTTGGAACCGCGCCAACCCGTTCATCACGACGCGGGCCGCCAATCGTGGTCGGGTAGCTTCGTCGGTTCCATGAGATGGCCGGCATCGATGCGGGCATCCCCGGTTCCGAAGAAGGTCAACCGATCCCCCGGCTCGACCCGCGTGTTTCCGTGCGGAATCAGCACCTTCGTGCCGCGCCGGATCGAGACGAGGATCGCTCCTTCCGGCCACGGGATGTCTCTGATCGCCTGGTTCGCGATCGGTGATGCCGTGACGACTGTGGACTCGAAGAACGCCGCGTCCGGCTGGGAGCGCAGGCGAACGCGCTCTCGATACAGCTCGCGGCCCGTCGCAGTGCCGAGCGCATGGTGATAGGCGCGCACGACGGACTCCCTGCGGAACATGCCGACGAGGTGCGTCGGGTCCGCATCATCGACGACGGGCAGTCGCCCCAGCCCGAACGACGCCATGCGGGCGAGTGCCGCCGAGACCGGCATTCCGGGGGTCGTCGTGATCGGCTTCGTCGTCATCACATCACCCACCGTGAGCTCGGAGGGATCGCCGTCGGCCCCCTCCAGGTCGCTCAAGCCGACCACGCCGATGAGTTCCCCCTTCTCCACGACGGGTAATCCGTGGTGATGATGGCGATCGAGCATCTCGGCGAGCTCGACGAGGGTCATCGACGGATGGGCGGTCTCGTCGGTGATCGTCATCACATCCCCGACGTCGACGGTGTCGAGGAGGTCGATGTCCTGCATCGTCGGGAGATGGATCCCGGCGCGTGTCAGAGCGATCGTGTACGCCGAATCGGCGTGGAGGCGATCGCCCAGGAACGTTGCGAGCGCGGCTCCGAGCATCAAGGGCAGGACGAGGCCGTAGTCGCCGGTGATCTCGAAGACGATGATGACCGATGTGAGCGGAGCCCGTGCCACGGCTGCGAACGTTGCCGCCATCCCGACGACGGCGAACGCTCCCGGATCGATTCGCGAGAGTGTCCACACCGGATCGACGAGGTTCGCGAACCCCGCGCCGATCGATCCGCCGATGAACAGCGCCGCCATGAAAGTTCCGACGGAGCCGCCGCCTGCCCGTGTGAGGGACGTTGCGACGATCTTCATCACGGCGAGCAGGAACAGCGACCACCAGATGAGCTCGGTGTCGCTCGTCGCTGCGAGGAGATCGGACAGGTACCGCTGGCCGGTTCCGAGAGCGAGCGGCTCGGCGATGCCGATGGCGGCGACTCCGATTCCGGCACCGACGGGGATGAGCCAACCCGGCAGGCGGGCCGGAAGGCGGAACCCGCTGGTCTTGTCCAGCACCCGGAGGAACAGGACGCCGAAGAGGACGGCGACGAGAGCCAGCGCCGCGAACAGGATGAGCTGACGCGGGTCGTGGAGTTCGTGCGCCGGTGACGTGAGGATGCTCTCCTGTCCGACGAGGAGATGGGTCGTGACCGCAGCGATGACCGACGTGATGACGATGGCGTTCAGATGGCGGACCGAGAACGACCGGAGGATCACCTCCATGGCGAAGAGCATCCCGGCGATCGGTGCGTTGAACGACGCTCCGATTCCCGCTCCCGCTCCCGCTGCCACGAGGCTTCTCACATGATCCTGTCCGAAGCCGGTGTATCGGGAGAACGACGACCCGATGGCGCCGCCGATGAGCGCGATCGGGCCCTCACGGCCTCCGGAACCGCCCGCGCCCAGCGTCGCGGCAGTGGCGATGATCTTCGACGGGATGAGACGGGTCGGCATGTACCCGCCGTGGAGTCCCGCTGCAACCATCGTCTCGGTGACTCCGCCGCTCGCTACGCCGGGCCCGAACCGGCGATCGAGACCCCAGGCGATCAAGAGGGCGACCGGGATCGCCAGGAGGAGGAACCACTTGCCCCAGCCGAGGAGATCGTCGACGGTCCCGAAGATCTCGTGGGAGTACTTGATCGTCCACACGAGGATCGCTGCGCCGAGGCCGACGAGGACACCGAGGACGAACGCCGCGAGGAGGAACGCCGCCGTGCCGCGCTGTGTGAAAACGTGTGAGATCCAGTGGCGGAACCTGGGCATAGCCGCAACGGTACCCGAAACGCGTATCGATGTTCCTCACCGGGTACGACGCCCGAGGTTTCGCTGTTTCGCGTCGGGCGAATAGGCTGAACCGCCACACGGCGTGAGTCCGATGAACGATCCAGGAGGATCAGATGAAGTTCCGTCCCCTCGTTGACCACGAGACCGGTGAACGGTACCTGCCCGTAGCCAAACGCGGAGACGCGCTGCTCCACGACCGCTTCCTGAACAAGGGCGCGTCGTTCAGCCGCGAGGAGCGGCAGGCGTTCGGTCTGCGCGGCCTTCTCCCGGATCACATCCCGACCATCGAAGATCAACTTGCCCGTGTGCAGTCGCAGATCGATGCCAAGGTCACGGATCTCGACAAGAACATCTACCTCAACAGCCTGATGGATCGCAACGAGGTGCTGTTCTACCGCTACATCCTCGACCATCTCGAAGAGACGGTTCCGATCATCTACACGCCGACCGTCGCGGCGACCTGCAAGCACTGGAGTCGCCTGTACCGGGCGGCACATGGCCTCTACATCACGCCGCGCGACCGCGGGCACGTCGCCGAGGTGCTCCTGGCCAGCGCCGTCGAGCAACCCCCGGTGATCGTCGTCACCGACAACGAGCGGATCCTCGGTATCGGAGACCAGGGGGCCGGGGGTCTCGGCATCCCGATCGGCAAGCTGTCCTTGTATACGGCGGCTGCCGGGATCAGCCCCGCGAGGTGCCTCCCGATCTCGATCGACGTCGGCACCAACAACGCCGAACTTCTCGAAGATCCGCTCTACCTCGGATATCGGGAGCCGCGGCTTCGCGGCAAGCCTTACGAGGAACTCATCGACGAGTTCGTGCACGCCGTCAAGGAGGTCTTCCCCGATGCGTTGCTCCAATGGGAGGACTTCGCGAATCTGACCTCGTTCGACAACCTCGAGCGGTACCGGGAGTTCCTGCCGTCGTTCAACGACGACATCCAGGGCACCGCAGCGATGGTCGTGTCGGGTCTCATCACCGCGACCCGCCAGATCGGTGGAACATTGACCGATCACCGGATCGTCATCGCCGGAGCCGGATCCGCCGGCTACGGGATCCGGGAGCAGATCGCTCGCGCGATGGCGGACGCGGGCATGGACATCGACGAGGCCAGAGCGCGGCACTACGTTCTCGACAGCCGCGGACTCGTCGTCGACGATCGACGCAATCTCACGCCCGTGAAGAAACGTCTCGCCACACCGGTCGGAGAGATCGCCGACTGGGACACGGAGGCCGGATTGCCGTCGCTGACGGAGGTCATCCGGTACGTGAAACCGACCGTGCTCATCGGCGTGTCCGGAACCGCCGGGTTGTTCGGCCGGGAAGCGGTCCAAGCGATGGCGGCCGAGGTCGAGCGTCCCATCATCCTTCCCCTGTCGAACCCGACGGCGAACACCGAGGTCACACCGAAGTCGGCTCTTGCCTGGACCGACGGCCGTGCGATCGTTGCGACCGGCAGTCCGTTCGCTCCGGTCGTCCACGACGGGGTGGAGCATCGGATCGGACAGGCCAACAACGTGTTCATCTTCCCCGGAATGGGTCTCGGCGTGATCACCGTGCGGGCGAAGACGGTCACGGACCACATGTTCCTCGCGGCCGCATACGCACTCGCCGACGAGGTCGACGACGAACTACTCGCCGTGGGTCAGATCTATCCGGACATCTGCGACGTGCGCGCGGTGTCGCGCAAGGTGGCGAGCGCGGTCGCACGCGCCGCGATCGAAGATGGTGTGGCCGAACCGCTCGACGATCTCGAGGGCGCGATCGATGCGGAGATGTGGACTCCGGAGTACCTTCCGTACCGACCGGCGGGAGACTGAGACCGGCGTCGCTACGACACCGTCACCGTGGCGGGGATCGCGACGAGCGTCATCCTGAAGATGGTCTCATGACCGTCGTGGTCGTAGGCCAGGTCCCCGCCCATGTGACGGGCGAGACGGCGTGAGACGGTGAGGCCGAGGCCGACGGAGGCGCTCGTCCCTTTACGCTGCCGCGCTCTCGTGTACGGCTCGAAGATCGCCGCGCGGCTCGCGACCGTCAACGGCTCACCGTCGTCCCGTACTTCGAGAACGCCATTGGATCCGTCGGTGTCGATGACCACCCGCGCGTTCGGGCCCCCGTATCGGCGCGCGTTGGTGACCATGTTGCGGATGATCTGGCGGACACGGTGAGGATCGGCGAGGACCTCTGGATGGCCGTTCACCTCCACCGGAATGTCGGGATCGATCGCGTGGGTGACCGCTTCCGCCTCCAACGACAGATCGACCGGCGTCGACTCCACGATCAGGTTCCCGGCGTCGGCGCGGGCGGCAACGAGGAGGTCCTCGACGATGCGCGATACCTCGAGGCTCTGATCGGCCACCAGCCCGAGAAGCTCGGCCCGTTCCGTCTCGTCGATCGAACCGTCCGCGTCGCGCAACTCCTCGGCGATTCCCACGACCGCTGTGAGCGGTGTCCGGAGTTCGTGAGAGATCGTTGCGACGAACTGGCTCTGCGAATCGACGAGATCCTGCAGCTTCCTCTCCGCTTCCCTCTGACGGGTGACGTCGACGATCGCGACGGTGACGTTGCTCAGGTCCCGCTCACCGTCGACGGCGGGCGCGCTCCAGACGAGAAGAGCTTCGATCGGACGTCCGGTCATCGTGAGTCCACCCTTGAGCTCGACGGAGACCTTCTCCTTTCCATCGGCCGCAGCGAGGAATTGGGGGATGAACGACTCGAGCGCACCGCGGGAGAACGTGTCCATGCGGAAGTTGCCGAGGAGGAGGTCGCGGTCGGGGGCTTCGGTGAGCAGCAGGGCGGCGCCGTTCACGTCGGTGACGGTCACGAGTGCGGCGAGACGCCTGACTTCTTCCGGGTTGGCCCGTAGATACCCCTCGAGGTTCGAGACGCCCTGGCTCGTGAGAATGGAGAGCTCCTCGCCGACGGCCGTGAAGTCCTCTTTCCACAGTGAGATCGGCGCGTGTTCGAAGAGATTGCGGTAGCGCTCCTCCCTTCGACCGAACTCTCTGCGGACCCAGGCGAGGAGCGTCGCTCCGAGGGCAACCGACATCGATGCCGTGGTTGCCTGGAGGTACAGCACGTCGTCGGCGCCCCATCGGAGCAGGCTGACGAAGATCAGGATCGAATAGCCGACGATGTAGACGATCGCGAGCCGTTGTGGGACGAAGAGCGTGCCGATGATCCCCACGATGGCGAGCGGGAGGATGGCGAGATGTGTGAGGGCCTCGATGGGGAGCAGGTAGTTCTGCGCGGCGATCACGAACGAGATGCTCAAGAGGATCGGAAGGACGTGCGCTGTGTGGCGCCTCAGCATCGCTGCACCGGCGATGGCGACCAGGGTCGGTCCGGTGGCTCTGGCTACGGTGATCCAATCACCGTTGAGCAGCCCGGCGGTGACGAACAGGATGGCCGCGACTGCGGCCAACAGCGTGGCCAGCTGAACCAGCGATCGTTCGATGGCGAACGGAAGGTGATCGTTGGTCGGGTGCATGCATATTCATCGGCGCGAGGTCGGCGAGAATGAAGGGAGAACGTCGCGTCTGCGACGGATTTTCCCGTCAGGAGCCGCGGCCGACGACGAAGAGTTCCGGATTCGCCCCTTCGCTGACCGTCGCGTACGAGCCGTCGGCCAAGAACGCGATGGATTCCCCCTGAATCTCTTCCGGGCTCGGTGCTTCGCACGGTTCGTTCGCGAGCGCGTCTGCGACCGACTCGCCCGGCCGAACGTGCCACATCCAGACGGACGTGTAGCCCCGGAAAGCGACGGTCGATCCATCCCAGGAGAGATCGGCGCCGCTCACCTCCCCACCGAGGTCGAGCACGGTGACCAACTCGAGGGTTTCGACCGAGGATCCGTCGGCGGCGGCATTGCCGCGATAGACCCGAGCCTCATCGCGATCCTTCGTCACGATGTAGATGGAATCATCGGCGACGAACAGCGCCTCGGCGTTGTACACGCCGTCGGGGTAGGCGTACTCGAGAGCCACCGCTCCGTCGATGGCGCCGGCGTTCGTGGAAGGATCCGGTTCGGGAACGCGATACACCGTCACTCTCCCCCCGCGGATGGCGAAGTTGTCGCCGATGTCCCCGAAGTAGAGCATCGACGTCGTCGGATCCGGGCCGGGCCCGGCCGCCATGTCCTCCCAGTCGAAGGCGAGCGCACCGGCGATGTCGAATCCGCCCAGGTCGGTGCCGTCGGGGCCGATGGCGTAGACGCGTGCCCCGTCGCGGGAGTCGTTGTGGGCCCAGAGGACACCCACCCGGGTGCGGCTCGCCGCCATGCCGGATGCTTCGACGAGGTCGGGTGAGGCGATCGTGCCTGCGATGGTGACCGCGGTGTACGGGTCACACGCCGTGGCTCCCGGTGGAAGCGTCGCCTGCGGTGCCGTCGTCGAACTCGTCGGGTCCTCAGGAGGCGTCGTAGTCGTCGTCTCAGTGGTCGTGTCGGGAGGACGGGTCGGGTCGTCGACGTCCGTCTGTGCCGTTGTGGTGGGTGCCGGGGACGTCGTGTCGTCGCGGGTCGCCAAGAGCACCAGCGCCACGGCGATGGCAGCGGCGGCGATGACGAGCAGGGTGATCAGCGATCGGCGTTCCACCGTCGCAGGGTACGGTGATCGCCGCGATGCCGGTCAGCCGGCCAACATGCGTAGGGCGATCGCTTCTCCGAGGATGCCGTGTTCGAGGTCGGCGAGACTCTGGCTCTCGTTCGGCCCGTGGATCTGGCTCCCCGGGTCCATCACACCGGTCAGCAGGATCGATGCGTCGGGATACGCCTCTTCGAACGCGGCGACGAACGGGATCGATCCACCGACGCCGATCTCGACCGTTTCGTGACCGTAGGCGATGCGGAACGCCTCTTTGAATATGAGCGATGCCTCGTCCGTGGCGTCGAGGTCGAAAGCGGCTCCGAGAGCTCCCGGGGTGACCGTGACTTCGGCCCCCCACGGAACGGCGTTCTCGATGTGGGCGACGAGCGCGTCTCGCGCGGCTTCGGGATCCTGGCCGGGAGCGAGTCGCATCGAGACCTTCGCCCGGGCGACCGGGACGAGTTGGTTGATGGCATGGCTGATCGGCGGAGCATCGACCGCCAAGACGGCGATCGCCGGCTTGTGCCACAGCCGGTCGGTGAGCGTGCCTTCGCCGAGCAACCGGAGGCCGTCGACGGTTCCCGCCTGTTCCCGAAGTTCACTCTCGGGGAGATCGAGGCCGCTTCCGTGGGTCGAGACGAGACCCTCGACGGCGACGTTCCCCCGGTCGTCGTGGAGGGAGGCGATGACGCGGGACAGCGCCGTGATCGCGTCGGGGATGGGTCCTCCGAACATGCCTGAGTGGACGGCGCTCTCCAGGGTGCGCACCTCGATCGTGCAGTCGACGAGGCCCCGGAGTGATGTGGTCAACGCGGGGACGCCGACCGCCCAGTTGCCGGCGTCACCGATGACGATCACGTCGGCTTCGAGGAGGTCCTTGTTCTGCTCGAGGTAGGCCTCGAGGTTCGCCGAACCGATCTCCTCCTCGCCTTCCATGAAGATCTTGACTCCGACCGGAACGTCGCCGCCGAACGCGCGAACGGCTGCGAGATGCATGACGACGCCGCACTTGTCATCGGCCGTTCCCCGACCGACGAGGCGCCCTTCGCGTTCGATCGGCTCGAAAGGCGTCGAGTCCCATTCTTCGTCCGGTCCCGGGGGTTGAACGTCGTGATGGGCATAGAGCAGGACGGTCGGTGCACCCTCCGGGGCCGGGATCTCCCCGTAGACGGCGGGGTGGGCACCTTCGATTTCGAGGAGGCGGACGTCGCTGAACCCCGTCGCCTCGAGAAGAGACGCGATCTTCTCGGCAGAGCGTCTGACCTGTTCCGGGTCGAAGCCCGGAGCGGACACGGACGGGATGCGGACGAGTTCTTCGAGTTCGGCGCGAGCCTGCGGGAAGCCGTCTCTGACTGCGGATGCGAGGTCGGTATACATGTCGATAAGTATCAAGGTCGCGGTGCCGAGTAGCAAGTTCGGGTCGGCCGTGGCGCTTTCGCGGCGTCGGGGCGAGGCGAAGATCCTTGGGGATGGAGAGCCGTCCGGGTACGGTCCTTGCGCTGGCCGGAGCGGGCGGACCCACCGGAGGTGGATCGGATGAAGACCGACATGGCCGTCATCATGCGGCGTCTCGCCGAGGTTCCCGTCGTCAAGGGGAACGTACGGAGTCCGGGCAGAGGCACGGGCAGTGGCCCGGGAATCTCGCGCTACCAGCGGCGGTCGGCGAACTTGCGTGATCGCGACTGTTCCGTCGAACTGGTGGACGGCGGGGATCTCCGGTTCGACCTGACCGGAAGCTGACCGTTCTGTTCACATAGACTGTCCGTCATGGGTGGTCAGCGACAGGAGCAGCGTTTCCCGCGCGACGAGGTCGGAGACATCATCGACATCGCTGCGCGGCTCGATGATCTCGTCGACGATCCGATCGATCAGGGCCTCACCCTGGAGCAACTCGTTCACGTTGCCGACGAGGTCGGTATCTCACGAGAAGCCGTTGAACGGGCGATCGTCGATCAGACGAGGAGGAAAGCGTCCGATCGGCGGGAGGCGAAGAAGCGTGTGCGTCGCCGGATGCGCTTCATCCGGCATGCGATGGTGTTCGCCGTAGTGATATCAGCACTCCTTCTCATCGACGTGCTCAACGGCGGCGGGTGGTGGTTCTACTACGTCGCAGCTTTGTGGGGCGCCGTGCTCGCCATCCAGGGGATGCGATTCCTGACCAGGAAGAAGGGCCCGATCGAGCAGGCGATGCTCGAACACGAGGACTGATCAGGAAGAGCGGGCGGGCCCGCCGATGGATGCGGCCGCGGGGTTCGCCGTCGAACCGGCGAGCTGTGCGGGGGTTGCGACGGGAAGTCGGATGACGGTCGTGCTCCAGCCGAGGGTCTGAGTCGCGGTGACCGTCCCCCCCTGGCTCTCGACGAGCGCGGGCACGATCGTTCTGGACAGGGAGTCCGCGGTGTCGAGCACGCCGTCGGTCTTCTCTCTCGTGGGTTGGCGGCGACGCCGATCGTCGGTGATCGACAGGATCCCGATTCCGTTTCGTTCGGCGACGTCGATCCTGGCGGTTGTCGCCCCATCGTCGGTGGCGGCATAGAGGATGTCGAGCAGGACGATCCTGACCGTCATCGGGTCCCCCCAGATCGAGGTCGGGCTCGTGTCGACGGAGATCTCGACCGATCCGTGACGCAGCATCTCCACGACACGCTCTGCCTGCTGATCGAGCGCGACGACCGAGGGCCGTGGCCGGTACGTGCCCATGTCGATCTGGGCGGCCGCCGCCAGGTTGCCGGTCATCCTGACGATCTCGACGGCGTCGCGTGAGAGGGCGTCGAGCGATTCTTCCGGGTCGTCGCTTTCCTCGTCACCCGCCAGGTTGAGTCGTCGGGCAAGACCCGAGGCGGCGAGCATCGGGGCGCGTAGTTCGTCGGTGAATCGGGCGAGGTGCCGTTCCGTCGCCTGCTTCGAGGCGCGTTCGGCTTCGAGCGCCTGTTCGAGAAGTGAGATCCGGTCCTTCGACCTGCTCCGTGCGGCCACTGCAGCGACGACGGCGACGACGGGGATCATGAACCCGAGCGCGACGATGGATCCGGCCCGGTAGGGATCGGAACCAGTCAGAGCGATCGCCACGAGGGCGGTCGCGATCGCCGGCAGGATGAGTGCTGCAGCGGCCGGTGAGCGCTGATTCGTTGAGTTGGTGCTGGGGTTCATGTTCGTGCGTCCTCATGAGTGGAATCGGCAGAACAGCGGACGCAACTTGAAGGTGGTTCTCCGACGTCGACAAAGGACTAGTCACCCGTTCTCCTGCCCGTCTGCGGGTGATGGATCAGCGCCAGATCTCGCCGAAATCGATCGACTGGAGCCAGTAGGCCCCGGGCTGCCCGCTGCGGGCGCGATACCAGGTGACTTGCGTGTCACCCGTGTGGCGGGCGGATACCATCGGGCGCGGGTACCAGGTTCCATTGCCATGAGAGGCGTTGGACAGGACGGCAAAGCGAAGCCCTCCGGTCGTGCCGATGGCGCCACCGGAACGGGACTCAGGACCCAACGCTCCATCCACCGTCGCCGTTCCACTCGTGTCGTTGCGTGCGATCGATCCGTCGGCCATGAACCGGTAGTCGACGTGGAGGCGCGGGTGGGTGTGAACGTAGACGTCGGCCCGGCGCGAGCCGCGATAGTGCGCTCCGACGGCAACCCGGGTTTCCACGCTGTTCTGATGGACGCCGTCGCCGAGCGTGAAGACCTGGCCTTCCCAGCCGTTCCCGAGCCCCTGCTCCCACGTATTCCCGTACGCCAGCACGAACGTGTTGTCGCGATCGACCGCATCGATGGCCTGCGTCGTGTACTCGCTCGTCGAATCTGCTCCTTTTCCGCCGTCGGATCCGTCGACGAGGGCTCGCTGGATCGTCCACTCGGATCCCCACTCCACGACGTAGACCGTGAACGTGGTGTCGCCGGCCAGGTTGGTGCTCTTGTTGCGGCGGCGGAGGTTGATCGTGTCGGATCCGGTGGGCCACAGGCGTGACCACGCCGATGGGTGTTCTTTCGGATCGCGTGCGGATGTCTCGACGCCTCCGCCGTAGCTTCCGCCGTACAACCCGACCTGTTCGATATCGCCCCAGCCGGGGGAGCTCGAGCCGGAGGTGTCGGTCGTCGAACCGCTCATCGTGACGGAGGCAACGTCGAGGAGACGGAATCCGGCTGTGTCGTTGCTGTCGAGGCTCTCGATGACCGTTACCTGGCCTTGCCACGACATCGGGGATCCATGGGGACCGTCGGTGCTCTGGCGATGGAGTCGGAGAACGTCGGAAGCCGTCTTGATGCTGAAGTTGCCGTGTGGGTCGCCGTCGACTCGTGCATAGTCCGAGGAGGGAAAACCACCCTTCGACGTGACGTCACTGTTCCACGCCCCGCCCCTCATGACAACGAAGTAGTTCCGTGCCAGGGGATGTTGGAGTTGCAGGTCGTAAGTCGTTCCCGTGAAGACGTTCTCGGCGACCTGATAGGTGGTGACCCGAATCGGCTGACGGGTCACGAATGTGTTGGCGCTGTTGCTCGTCGTGCCGGTGAACGACGCACCGGCGGTCGGGAGGGTCATCAGGAGAGCCAGGAGGACTCCGATGAGGATCGAGATGCGGAGCCTCATGCGGAACCTGCCGACCGGTCTTCGCCGTCGAGCCGCCGCCACGGGTCGTAGCGAGCCTCGACTGCGTACTTGACGGACCACAGGACAACTGCGGTGGCCGCGAGCGTGAGCATCAGCGCGAGCCATCGGCCCTCGGCGAGCCAAACCCGCGGAAGCCCGACGTAGGGGACGACCCACCGGCCGACGCCTCGTACGTTCTCCGGCGGGACGGGCGTTATGTCGTTGATGCCGTTGGCGTCGCCTTTGGTGATGTAGTTCCCGTCGGCGTCGACGCCGACGATACGGTGCGTGACGAGGTCGCCTCTCGCAGGATCTTCGAACACGACGATGGTGCTCTCGGCGATGACGGTGTCACCGCTGTCGACGGCGATGACGACGTCGCCGGGGCGGAGTTTCGGTTCCATCGACCCGGATGTGATCGACGCCGATGTGACACCGGGGATCACTGCGGGGAGGAGGGCGATGACGGCCAGTGTCCCGAAGACCAGGAGTGCGACGAGGGAGACGAGACCCAGGTAGAACCTGCCCTCATCGCCTCGCGCCGTCCGGGCGCGACTTCTCCCGGGATCTGTTTGCTCCAGATCCCGGGAGAAGTCCCGTCGGTCTGCGATGACCGCCATCGGCGTGTTGCCTCGATCAGTCGGCTAGTTGCTCGTAGCAGTCCAGGTGAAGGCTGCCGTTGCGTTGGTGCCCTGGAACGCGTTGTCGAGTGTGTCGTCGCCGGTGCTTGCGAATGTCCATGCGACGTTGTAGAAGTACGTGGTGCCTGCCGCGGAAGCGGTCCAGGAGCCGGCATCGCCAGTGAACGAGTCGAGTCCACCCGTGTAGACGGGGGTCGTCGTACCGTCTCCACAGGTCGTTCCATCGGACTTGTCGATCACGACGTCGATCGCACTCTCGAGGCCGGTGCTTCCCGTGGTGTCGATGGCTGAAAGCACGATGTCCGATTCGACGTTGCCGTTGTAGATGACGCCGATGCATGCGCTGCCGCTATCACCAGGCTTGAGCGGACCCTCGTCGAACATGGCGGTCGCGGGAGACTGATGATCATCGGTGAGTACAACGGTGCCGGCGTCCCAGGCGTTGTTGGGGTTCGAGGTCGTGTCGCTGAATGCGGCCCTCGAGACGGTCATGATCATCAGCATGGCGAGGAGGACGGCGCCGACTACGGCGGTCGCCCTGAATGTAGTTGCTCGGGTCATCGCAGATCCTTTCGAATGGCTTTCGCGATTTGAAGGGGTTGATCGGCGGACCGCGGCTCGAGGTTGAGGAGGAATTCCAAATGAGTCGGAAGGACTAGTCCCTCTCGCTACCGGTTGCCGGAGCGTCCGGCGGGGCTGTGCGACCGGGCCGTCACCTATCGAAGGTCGTAGACGAACACATCCGCACCCTGAAGTGCGCTGATGTAGAGGCGCCCTTCGTGCCAGCGGGCCCGCGGTTCGTGGTGCGTTCTGAACCGCGGGCTGGAGACGTCAAATAGGGCGCAGAGAACCCTGGGTTCGTGACGGGGCTAGCCTCGGCGGGTATGGAAGCGCCGTTCACCGTTGCCGTGGAGATCCCCCTCGTCGGGGACGAGCGGCGCAAGAACTGGGCTAAGAAGGTCACGAACGTTGATGACTCGCTGGCGACCGGATGGGCATTCGACGGCGACTTCATCGCGACCGGCGGAATCCAGGACGTCGAACCGGGATCGGTCGTACTTGTCTACGGGGAGAAGGGGAGTCGCACCAACCCGGCTATCGAAGCGCGGGTGTACACGGTGAACGCCGACGCCACGTTGAGCCTTCGAGCCAGCGCCCGCGGGCGTGCATGGGCGCGAACGCTCCGCGACTCGATCGAGGACCTTCTCGCCGAGCTGGCCGAAACGCCGATCGAGCAACTTGGCTGGAGCCCCGATCTGCTCCGCTATTCGGACGAAGCGATCGCCGAAGAGGCGAGACGCCGCGGCCTGGGCTGAGCCGTCAGAGGCCGGCCGACCGCAGAGCGATCAGACCCGCCACCGTCGCGTAGCTGAACCCGACGGCGCCGACCAGCGACCAGAACCGTCGCCGGGATCCGACTCCCGTGATCATCCCATTCCTCCCATCGAAGCCCGGGCCCATTATGCCGCCGGGCCGGTGATCTGTCGAAGGAGCCGAAATGCCCCGTTGCCGAGTCCGGCGCGGCGGTTACCGTTCTCTCGTGGCATATCGCCGGCCGGGTCCTGATTCGCTTCAGGGATGGGTCGAACCGACCGACAAACTGAGAATGGTGCGCTTCTCCGCGATAGCGTTCGTCGTCGCCCTGACACTCGTCTCCCTTCCCGCCGTTTCCTCCGCCGACGACGGTTCCACCACCACTACGACGACGACCGTCACGACCACCACGACGACGACGACAACTACTACGACGATCGCCCCGCCTCCCGTCGAAGACGAGAGCCCCCCGCCACCGGCCGCCGAACCCGTCGGCGACGCCGATCCGGCGACCGACGACCCGGATGCCGACATCGACGACCCCGCCGACGAGCGCCGGGTTCCGAAACGCCGGGTTCGTCGCATCGACGTCACCAGGAAGTTCGTGTTCCCCGTCGTAGGCCCGAACTACTACTACCCGGGGTTCGGTGCATGTCGGGACGACTGCGAGCGTGAGCACCACGGAATCGACATCATGACGTACGGGTGGAAGGGCGTCCCCGTCGTCGCGGCACACGCCGGGACGATCCGGAAGGTCCGGGACGACCGTGCCTGGTGCATCGTGGAAGTCGTGGCACGGGACGGGTGGTACACCCGGTACGTTCATCTCAACAACGACACACCCGGGTACGACGACGAGGACTACGAGTGTCTCCTGCCGGGGATCGAACCCGGAGCACCCGTCGAGGCCGGTCAGGTCATCGGCTGGGTCGGCGACTCGGGGAACGCTGAGTGGACACCGCCCCACGTCCACTTCGAATTGCGCACCCCCAGCGGATACCCGGTCGATCCGTACAAGTCGCTGAAGAAGGCCGAACGGATCAGCTTCCAACGGGTCGGGAACGGCGACCCGATCGAGACCGCCGCCGAGATAGCGAGCTACTCGTACCGGAACGGATCCGGCATCGTGAACGTGATGGCGACGACCGACTACGCCGAACTCCAGGCGGGCGGCTTCTCCAGCCTCGACCTGTCCGGACCGCTGCTGCTGTCCGAACCGGACCGGCTGCCCGCGGCCACCACCGCCGCCTTCGAGAAACTCGACGCGGATCGGGTGATCACCCTCGGCGACGGCTTGAACTCGACCGTGATCGACCAACTCGAGCTGCGCTTCCGGATCGTTGCCCATCAGGAGCTGCCGCGCCGCATCGTCGACTCATCCGTCGAGCCCGACACGGGGGAGATCGTGGAGAACCCTGAAGTGGAGCCGTCGCCGTTCTCGATCGTCGTCATCGGGGACCGGTCCGAGATGCCGGACGACACGGCCGACGACCTGGGGCGAGTGGCGATGGTCATCCCGACGACGATCCTCGACGACACGGCATCGGCCCGTCGGATCGGTCGCAACTCCTATCAGGGACCGGGCCGTTCCGGCACCCGGTACGTCCTCTACTATCAGACCGGTGACTCGTACCTGCGGATACGGGCGAAGGAAACACCCGAGATTCCGCCCGACTACGGCGTGATCGTCGTCGAGGCAGGCAGAGCGTCGGAAGCGACGCTCACGTTCCTCCAGAGCCTCGCCGGCCTGCCCGTCATGCCGCTCTGGCGGTGATCAGTCGCTGCAGAACCGGATGATCTTCTCCTGGGCGGCCTCCATCACCTTCATCTGAAGGCCGTTCAGAGCCCGGGCGAGCGCAAGGTCCTCGCCGATGACGGGAATCGGATCGTCGGACGGGTTCCTTCGTGCACGGCCCTTCGCTTCGAAGTGTTCACCCATGAGATCCAGCTTCGTCGTGACCGTCGTCGTAGAGATGTCTTCTTCGATGGATACATCGATCGTGATGTGCTTCTCCATACGTTCCTCCACGGTTGCCGTAGACCAATCGTGCCAGGGGCGGGGCGACTTGGCTAGGGCCGTTTGTGGAGAACGGGGGGAGTCGGGGCGACGCGACCGGTTCGCGCCGGATCGTGGCCCCCAGGGTGCGGGCTCTCTCGGTCGCTGCGTCGGTCCCGTCGACGGCGAACCAGACGAACCAGTGCGCCGGTACCTCATCGGGAACGAGCCCGGTGAGGTCGTAGATGCCGCCGTTCGACCTATCTCCGAGCATGAACATCGTGTACGGCAGGGAGTCGCCGGCCGGTGTCTCCACGGCCGTCCACCCGAACAGGTTCGTGTAGAAATGCTTCGCCCGGTCCGTGTCCGGAACCGCAACGTCGGCCCGGCCGAAGGTGCCGTTCGGCAAGCCCATGTGATTCTCCTCGCGTTCGTCGCCTCCAGCGAGGCTGCGCGCGATTCGCCCGGTCGGCTCGGGTTCTTTCAGCTTTCTCTCTCTCGCCGGTACCGTATGGGGATCATGTTCGTCCGACCGACGCTCCGTTCGTTGATGCTCGCCTCGATAGCGGTGGCGCTGGTGGCCGCGACCCTGTTCGTACGACCCGCGCAGGCGACGGCCGCGTCCCTCCCCGACTTCTGCAGTTCGACCGGGGCATTCACGGAAGCCCGCCACGGCGTGCTGGTCCCCGGGATGATGCCGGCCCACGACCGGGGAATCATCCCGGACGATCCGGACGCCGAGATCGCTCCACTCGCCCCGGTTCGGTTCCCCGACGAGTCCGGTCTGTGGGTGGCCTCGGGCGTTCACGGCGACGATCTCGTCGTCGCCGTGACGGAGCCGGGTGCTCCGACCGGCGTCCTCGCCGACCTCGGTCCCGCACGACACGACCGGTCGGTGTCCGACTCCATCGTGCGCCTGTACTGCGGTCTACTCGGCCGACACCCCGATGCCCTCGACCTCGACTACTGGGCCCGCCGCTACTGGAACGGCGTGCCGCTCGTCTCCATCGCCGAGGCGTTCACGACGAGCAGCGAGTTCGTCGAGCGCTTCGGCGACCCGACCGATGAGGAACTCGTCACGTTGCTCTACCAGTCGGTGCTGCAACGCGAACCGGGGGATGGAGCCATCGAACCGTTCACCGACCTGTTGCGGTCGGGAGAGATGACCCGCGGCGAGCTCGTCGTCGCTTTCACGGACTCTCCCGAGTTCGTCGCCATGACCGGGACCGCCGCTCCGGAGAAGCCGCCGCTTCCGTATCCGGCGGTCGGATCCGGCCGGCGCATCATCTACGCGAATCGGGAAGCGCGTGTGTGGTTCATCGACGCGACCGGTGAACTCGTCAAGACGCATCAGGTCTCCGGCAGGCGGGGAGTGCCGACACCGGACCGCTACCGCGTGTACTCCAAGTCCCGGCACGCATGGGCTCCGCACGACAACGTCACGATGGAGTACATGGTGCGGTTCGCACGAGAGGAGTGGCCGTACGGGTTCCACTCGATTCCGATCCACGAGGACCGCTCGCCGTTCCAGACGAAAGAGCAGCTCGGAACGCTCCGCTCCGGCGGTTGTGTCCGCCAGGACTTCGACGACGCCAAATGGACGTTCGAGTGGGCCCACGTCGGCGACCGGGTGATCATGCTGCCGTAGGGGCGAACCGGTCTACACGACGACGACGTCGGTGAAGCCGGCGGATCGAACGCGATCACCGATCGCGACCATCTGATCCGGGTTCGACTCCGTGAGATACTCGACGCCCTTCCGCACGCCGTGCTTCCTGAAGCCGATGACGACCACGCGCATCCCGGGGTCGACCGCACGAAGCCATGCAACGGTCCGGTCGACCGACGCGTCGTCGTCGTTGTATCCGGGCATGATGAGGAGACGCACCTCGTAGAGACGGCTGATCCCGGCGAGGTGGCGGATCGAATCGAGAACGAGCGTGTTCGACGCGGCGGTCAGCTGTACGTGGGTCGCGTCGTCGAGCGCTTTGAGGTCGATCATCGCGCCGTCCATGACGGGAGCGAGCCGGTCCCAGACGTGCCGCGGCGCCGAGCCGTTCGAGTCGACGAACGTCGTGAGATGGGACAGCTCCGGGTCGGCCTTCAATGCTGAGAACAGCTCGAAGACGAACTCGGACTGGAGCGTCGCCTCGCCGCCGGACACGGTGATGCCGGAGATGAATCTCGCCGTCTCCCGGATCTGTTCGAGAAGGTCCCCTACGGCGATGTCGTACGCGAGCGGGGTCGAGTCGAAGGGGCAGACGTCGATGCAAACGTCGCAGTTCGTGCATGTCGCCCGATCGACGACGACGAGCGGGCCCGGTTCGATGGTCAACGCGTCTTCCGGGCACGGCCGGACGCAGAGGCCGCAGTGGTTGCAGTCGGTGATCGTGTACGGATTGTGACATCCGGCGCAATCGAAGTTGCATCCCTGCACGAAGATCACGAACCGGTTCCCCGGCCCGTCCACCGTCGAGAACCTCAGGACCTTATTGAGGCGGCCGCGTGTGGTGTTCACGGGTGAGGACGCGTTTGGTCGTGCGATCGAGGACATGCGAGTTCTCGACGGATCCGGCGCCGAACACGGTCGACGAATGCCTTCCGCCTTGTTCGGCGAACGCTTCGACGTCCGACTTTCGAACGAGGTAGCCGGTGATCCGGATGAAGCCGTTCGTGTCGAGGTTGAACGTGAAGTCGCGCATCCCCTCCGTGAAGGCGCCTCTGATGATGTCGACGACGGCCTGCGGGTTCCTCCGGGCGGTGTCCTCGACGTGGAAGATGTCGCTCACGCCGGCCATGAAGACGTCGTGGTGAGGTGCGACACATGCGATGTGCTCGAACATCGAGGGTTCCGTCCCGATGGGGATGCGGGTTCCCGCCGTCACCTCGAGATCGACGTCGATTCCGGATTGTGAGTGCAGCATGCAGCGGCCGGCGTTCCCCTCGCAGTACGGCATCTCACGCCGGGCGACCTGGTCGGCGACGGCTCGAACGATGCGATGCGAGAGCGCGTTCGCCTCGTCGTCGTGGCCGTACGTCCCGTCACTATCCGCGTTCGCCATCAGCACGTCCACGCATTCGGCGAGGCCGAACACGCCGTACATCGCGGAGAAGCGGTCGAGCGAGATCAGGCCCTCGCGTGCGAGGAAATCGTGTTCGTAGAACCGCGCCTCCTCGACGAGATACCGGATCCGCGCCTCGATCAGCTGGGCGTTCAGCTCCACGTAGTGGGGCAACGTCTCGGCGAAGAACGCTTCGGTGTCGCCGTTGTGGAGAAGCGCAACCTCTTTCAGGTTGATGCGGGTGAGCGTGTGGGAACCGCCGCCGATCCGCAGCGAGTTGTAGCAACTGACCGCCGCGTAGCCCTCGTCGCCGAAGTCGCGGACCATGAGCGGATGGTTGACGAAGTGCGGTTTGGCGGTCTCGAAGACCGTCTCGACCGCATCGCGGATGAGATCGTCGGGTGTGATCTCCGGATCAACCTTGAACGTCAGGTTCGGGACGACCTGCAGGAGTTCCCGCTCGACGCGGAAGATCGTTCGGATGATGCGGCCGTCCGCCGGGCCGAGGTCCGCATGGGCGAACGCGTCGGGGAACATCCGGTCGATCGCGATCCAGAATCGTTTGAGCGATCGGTAGAGATGCTCGTCCGAGACGTCGTCGACGTACGGTGCGAGGACCTTGTCCAGGTCGCCGAGATAGACCGGGTAGCCGGTGATGGACGGGACCTGGGTGTACATGATGAGCAGGAAGCTGAGCGCGTCGTCCAGGCTCTCCGGCGCTTCGAGTTCCAGGAACTCGGATCCGTTCCGAAGTGCCCTGGCGTAGTCGGGCAGGATGTACCGCGCCCGGTAGGGGGCGTGTCCCTCGTACATGTCGCAGATGACGCGCTTGTTGAGCGCTTCGGCCGCCTCTTCCGAGAGCGGGGGATAGTCGAGTGCCTCCTCGGCGAGCCCGGCCAGATAGTGACGTCGCTGGTGGAACGTCAGATGGGGGTCGTTCACGATCGCTCGCGCGCGAACCTGAAACTCTTCGCTGTTCATGCCGCCTCCCGCATTGCTCACATCATATGCGATGGAATCCGGTTCGGCCCCGTCATTCCGATGTTCCCCACGGCTCCTACCATTCCGGTCATGGCGACCCGTACCGAACATCGCTCCGAGCCGCCTCGACTGTGGGACGTGCTCAGGGGCGGAACGCGGCTGATCCGACGCTTCGTGCATTGGCACCCGTGGTCGTTCACGCTTGCCGTTCTGGGTGCCGCACTGTTCGTTTCTGCGATCGTGGCGTCTGCGGTCGTGGTCGGCAAGATCACCGATCTCGTGATCATCCCGGTTCTCGAAGGTGGCGAGGAGATCGGGAACAAGGTCGAACTCGCCGTCCTCGCCGTCATGGGCGTCGCGCTGTGGAAGGCCATCGGGATCACTCTGCGGAGGACGGCAGCGAGCGCCCTCCAGTTCCGAACGCGGGCCGATGCACGCGAGAAGCTCATCGAGCATCAGCTGCGTCTGCAACTCGCTTGGCACGACCGCCGATCCACCGGCGACCTGCTGTCCGTCAGCGAGGTCGACACGCAGACCGGCACGTTCGTGCTCGCCCCGCTGCCGTACGCGACGGGTGCGTCGCTGCTGCTCATCGGAACCATCGTCCTCGTGTTCGCGACCCACTGGATCCTCGGCGTCATCGCCCTCGTCGGGCTGCTTCTTCTCGTGACGATCGACGTCCGGGGAGCGTTCTCGCTGTTCACCGACTTCGAGGAGGCCCAGCACGAGCGCGGCGCCGTCAGCGAGATCGCCCACGAGAGCATCGACGGCGCTCTCACCGTCAAAGCGCTCGGCCGCGAGAAGGAGGAGACGGAGCGGTTCGGCCGTGCCGCAGCGATCCTGCAGGAGCGTCTGATCGACATCGGAGTTCGATTCGCAGGGTTCCGCGCGATCGTCGAATCGCTGCCGGCGGCGATGACCATCATCATCCTCGTCGTCGGAGCGGTCCTGGCGACGAACGGTGTGATCACCGCAGGGCAGATCGTCTCCGTGGCGTACCTTCTCACACTGATGGCGTTCCCGCTGCAGCTGATCGGGTTCGTCATCTTCGAGATGGCGCACAGCCAGGCTGCGTGGACCCGGGTACAGGAGATCCTCGATTCCGAGGAACTGGTCGATCACGGCACGCTCGAGGCGCGCACCGTCGCCGACGGGGCCGAGCTCGAGTCGAGAGACGTCGGGTTCTCCTACACCGAAGGAGAACCGGTCCTGAGCGACATCCAACTGGAGATCCCCGCCGGTCGGACCGTGGCCGTCGTCGGACCGACCGCCTCGGGGAAGTCGACGCTCGCGATGCTCCTGGCTCGCCTGTGGGACCCCGACGGCGGATCCATCCGGATCGACGGTCGCGACGTCCGGGCGTTCGCCCGCACCGAACTGGCGCTCGAGGTTGCCTACGTCGCTCAGGAGTCGTTCCTCTTCGACGACACCGTGTGGGGCAACGTGACGCTCGGATCAGACGTCCCGGAGTCCGATGTGCTCCGGGCGATGCGTCTCGCCGGCGTCGAGCGATTCATCACCGAACTCCCCGACGGCTACGACACGCGGATCGGCGAGCGCGGGACGGCCCTGTCGGGGGGCCAGCGTCAGAGGATCGCCCTCGCACGTGCCCTCGTGCGGCGGCCGCGGGTGCTCGTCCTCGACGACGCCACCTCGGCGGTCGATCCGTCCGTCGAGATCGAGATCCTTCGCGGGCTCCAGGGCGCCGAACTGCCGTCGACCGTGGTCATCGTCGCGTACCGACGGTCGTCCATCATGCTCACCGACGAGGTCGTCTTCATGGAGGAGGGCCGGGTCGTCGCTCACGGGAGTCACGAGGAGCTCCTCGCATCCCAACCGGGATACGAACGGCTGCTCCGGGCCTACGAAGAGGATGCGGCGCGGCGCGACGAGGAGCGTCGGGCATGAACGGTTCCACCGGCAACGTGCTCCGAAGGGCCTTCGACGTCGCCCCGGCGCTGTCGAAGGGGCTCTGGCTCACCCTCATGCTCGCCGTACTGGGGACGGCCCTCCAGCTCGTGGTGCCGATCACCGTCCAGAGGATCATCGACTCCGTCCTGCTCGGCGGCGGCGGCGTCGACGTCTCGTCGGCGGTCACCTCGGGAGCGATCGCCCTCGTGGCCATCGGTCTCGCGATGTGGGCCCGGCGCACATCGCTCGCCAGACTCGCCCGATCGTCGGTCACCGGCCTCACCGACCTTCGGGTGACGACGTTCAGGCATCTCCACAAGCTCTCGATGCTCCACGTCCAGGCCGAACGCCGCGGCGCGCTCGTCAGCCGCGTCACTTCCGACATCGAGACGATGCAGCAGTTCATGGAGTGGGGCGGCGTCGGGATGATATTGGGGGCCGCCCAGATCACCCTCGCCGTCATCGTCATGCTCGTCTACGAATGGCGACTCGCCCTGATGATCGCGATCGGGGTCGTCATGTACTCGGTCCTCCTGATGTGGTTCCAGCGGATCCTTCGCCGCGCCCACGACAACGTCCGGGAGAGGGTCGCCGATTCCCTCTCCGTGATCGGTGAAGCCACCGCCGGGCTCCCGACGGTTCGGGCGTTCGGGATGGAATCGGTCGTGATGGGGAAGGTCACGAGGGCGCTCGATCGCCAGTACCGGGCCGAGTACGGCGCGGGAGCGCTCGCCGCGGTCCTGTTCTCATCCGCAGAACTGTTCGCAGGCGTCATCACGGCGTCGGTCGTGGGAGTCGGCATCACCTTCGGTCTGTCGTGGGGTGTTAGTGCCGGGACGCTCGTGGCTTTCCTGTTCCTCGTGACGTTGCTGGTCGAACCCGTGCAGATGCTCGTCGAGACGATCAACCAGGCCCAGTCCGCCGGTGCCGGGCTCCGCAAGGTCCTGGCGCTCATCGACACGCCCATCGAGATCGAGGATCCTGCCGACGGTGTCGCGTTGCCCGACCGGCCGCTCGATGTCTCGTTCGACGGTGTGCGATTCCGCTATCCGACGGGGGATGACGTTCTCACCGACGTCACGGTCTCGATCGGCGCCGGAGATCGGGTCGCCGTCGTGGGTGAGACCGGATCGGGCAAGACGACGTTCGCGAAACTCGCCACCCGGCTGCTCGATCCCGCAGACGGGACGATCAGCATCGCCGGTGTGCCCGTCGATCGCGTGCGTTTCGACTCGCTTCGTTCTCGCGTCTCGTACGTTCCGCAGGAGGGGTTCCTGTTCGATGGAACGATCGCCGACAACGTCCGCTACGGGAATCCGGGTGCGGATGATGAAGCGGTCCGTGAGGGATTCGCCGATCTCGGTCTCCTGGATTGGATCGACTCGCTCCCATCCGGGATCGACACACTGGTCGGTGAGCGGGGGAGCAACCTCTCGGCGGGCGAACGCCAGCTCGTCGCCGTCGTACGCGCCTGGATCGCGAATCCGGATCTCCTGGTCCTCGACGAGGCCACGTCGGCGGTCGACCCCGCACTCGAAGTGCAGATCCGGAGGGCCATCGATCGGCTCACGACCGGGCGTACCTCCATCACGGTCGCACACCGTCTTTCGACGGCGGAGGCGTCGGACACGGTTCTCGTCTTCGACGAGGGGCGTCTCGTCGAGCGCGGCACCCACGACGAACTGGTCGCGGCGGGCGGCGTCTACGCCGATCTGCACCGGGACTGGGAAGGCGCCGTCTCCGAGTAGGGCGTCGCCGGCCGTCCGCGGCACCGGCGTCCGCGGCACCGGCTCCAACTCCATGTGACCGATCCGGCTCTCGACGCGTCATACCGGGCGAATCCAGAGTTACAAGGAGCACTTCGATGAAGAACGAAGCAAGTTGGGATCGGATCGTACGGGTCGGGGCCGGTGTGGCGCTGATCGGCTTCGGCCTCGGCGTATTCGCATCGCCGTGGAGCTGGATCGCCGCCGTCGTCGGCGCGGTACTGCTCGTGACCGGTATCGTCGGCACTTGCCCGCTGTACGCCCTGCTGCGTATCCGCACGAACGGTGGCGGGACGGGCAACTGAATCCGACGACGAACACCCGGAGCAACGCGATGAAGACGGCTCGAGCCGAGGTCCTCTACTTCTACGGACCGGACTGCCCGGTCTGCAAGACGATGGCGCCGTTCATCGACGAGGCGGGCGAGAAGTTCGACGGACGCGTCACGCTGAGGAAAGTGAACACAGCGAAGGAGCGGAAGCTCGCGGGCAAGTACCGGGTCATGGCGGTCCCGACGACGGTCGCCCTGTCGGACGGCGACGAGGTGACGAGGATCGTGGGGGCGAGAACGCCCGGCGGCTTGCGACGCCTCTTCGAGTCGGCCGAGACCGGCGAGGTTCTCGAGTCGGGGATCTCCCCGACCGACCGTTGGATCAGGGTCGGTGTGGCCGCCGGCTTCGCCGGCTTCGCCGTGTGGACCGGTGTCTGGCTGCTCTGGATCCTGGCCGTCGTCGCTCTCGTATTCGCCTTCTGGGACAAGCTCCGGCGATGATCGTTGTGCGGGCGACCCGGTAGCGTCGTGACGAGATGCCCCAGCAAGCCGAAACGCGACTCGAACCGGGTTGGCTCTTCGACACGTTCGTCGACGGCGTCTACACGCTCGCCTACCGGATCGTGCGCGATCGGCACTACGCCGAAGACGTCGTCCAGGAGACCTTCATCAAGGTGGTGCGGTCCATCGGGACGTATCGCGCCGACGGCCCGATCGCCGCGTGGATCTATCGCATCGCCTACCGCGAAGCGATCACGATCACCCGGCGGCGAACCGAGGAGCCGCTCGACCCGGCGGAGGCGCTCGGACGGGCCGAGCGTGCCGGAGCGAGCGTCGAAGAACAGGTGCTGGGCGGCGAACTCGCGATCCGCCTCGACGAGGCCATCGCAACGCTCACCGAACCGGTCCGGGCGGCGTTCGTGCTGCGGGATGTCGAAGGGCTCTCGACCGCCGATGTCGCCGCCGCCCTCGACGTGTCCGAATCGGCCGTCAAGATGCGGCTCGCCCGGGCCCGGGAGTCGCTTCGCATGCAACTGGAGGAGTACCTGAGATGAAGATCGAGTGCGATCAACTCGCATCGTTGCTCCCGGAGTTCTTCGACGGGACTCTCTCGACCGAGCAGGCCGATGCTGCGCTCGACCATCTGGCGACCTGTGAGAGCTGCCGTCTCACGGTCGATGAGCTCGAAGGTGTCCGAACGCTGGCAAGTGAACATGGACGCCTCGAACTTCCCTCCGATGCGAAAGACCGGATCCGGCGATCCATCGGCCTCGACTGAGGAGACCCGGACGCGCAGAAGCCCCCACGGATGGGAGCTTCTGTGAACCCTGTGAGGTGGACCGATGCGGTCTATGTTGGATCATCCCGCATTGGGTACTACTTACCCCGCCGGCCGTCCCACCGGTTCTCTACCATTATCGTCACACAGTCCCGGAACTTTCGGGGATTTCTTCGCAATCCGGGGATTTGATGCGGGCGACCTACCCGCGGGCAACGTCAAGTCGGAGGTGCGGTGCATGCTGGAATTCGGCGACGTCACGAAGCGATTCGGGGATGTCGTTGCGCTCGATCACGCGGGATTCTCGGTCGATCCGGGCCGCATCTTCGGCTTCCTCGGTCCCAACGGGGCGGGGAAGACCACCGCGATGCGTGTCGTGTTCGGCCTGGTCCAACCGGACTCCGGGATGGTGCGATGGAATGACAGACCCGTCGGTCCCGCCGAGCGCATCCGGTTCGGCTACATGCCGGAGGAGCGTGGGCTGTATCCGAAGATGAAGGTGCGCGACCAGCTCGTTCACTTCGCTCGACTGTCCGGCCTCTCGAAGAGTCGCGCGATCGGCGCCGTCGACCGATGGCTGGGCGTGCTCGGTCTCGCCGATCGCGGCGATGCGAAACTCGACGACCTGTCGCACGGCAATCAGCAGCGAGCCCAACTCGCGGCGGCGCTCGCTCACGACCCCGATCTGCTCATTCTCGACGAGCCCTTCGCCGGGCTTGATCCGATCGGTGTCGAGTCGCTTGCGAACACGCTTCGGGTGTTGGCTTCCGATGGCGTGACGATCGTCTTCTCGAGCCACCAGCTCGATCTCGTCGAAGACGTATGCCAGGACGTCGCCATCATCAACGACGGTCGGATCGTCCTCACGGGTCGGCTCGATGAGATCAAGAACCGGTCGGCGAAGCGACGGCTCTCCATCGACGTCGACGGAGAGCCGTGGATACCCGACTTCCCCGGAGTCGAAGTAGTCGACGGTCCCGGGCCGGCGCATTGCATCGTCGACGACGACGCACCGGTCGGCGATCTGCTCGCTGCAGCGGCCGCGGCGGGAACGGTGAATCGATTCGTGTTCGAACCACCCCGCCTCACCGACCTGTTCCGAGAGGCGGTGACATCGTGAACCGGTGGCACCAGGTCGCCCTGCTCGCGAAACGAGAGTTCACGCAGCGGGCGACGAGCAAGCCGTTCCTCATCACGATGGCCGTGCTGGCCATAGCGATCCTCTCGATCGGACCGGCCGTCAACCTGTTCACGGGAGGCGAGGACGAGGCGACGAAGATAGGGCTCGTCGGTGAAGCACCGCCCGGATTCGAAGCCGAGCTGCAGGATCAGGCGATGCTCTTCGAGATGACGGTCGAGACGGTCGTCTACGCGGATCGATCGGATGCGGAGACCGCGCTGACCGAAGGCGACGTGTCGGCCGTACTCGCCGACGGTACCGAGATCATCTTCCACGAGGATTCCTCATCGCGGCTCACGGCGCTGCTTCACAGCACGGTGGACACGACCGTGAAGGCACAGGTTCTTTCCGAGCTCGGCGTCCCTGAGAGCGAAGTCGACTCCGTCCTTGCCCCGGTGCCCGTGAAGGTCACGACCCTCGACGAGGCCGATGTGCAGGAAGAGGCGAAGAAGGGGGCGGCGTTCTTCGGTGCGATCGCTCTGTACATCTCGATCATCATGTTCGGCCAGTTCGTGGCGATGGGCACGGTCGAGGAGAAGCAGAATCGGGTTGTCGAGGTCGTGCTCTCCCGCGTTCGACCGTGGCAGGTACTCGTCGGGAAGGTCATCGGGATCGGTGTACTCGGCCTGCTCCAGCTCGCCATTCTCGCCGGAGCCGCCTACACGTCGGCGCAACTCGCCGACCTCGCCGACATCGATGTCGCGGCGATCGGTCTGCCGATCATCGCGTCGGTGTTCTTCTGGTTCATCCTCGGCTACACGTTCTACGCATTCCTGTACGCGGCGGTCGGTTCCACCGTGTCGCGACAGGAGGATCTGCAGGGGGCGATCATGATCCCGATCGTCCTGATCATGCCCGGGTACATACTGGCGATCGTCGCCGCGGAGAACCCCGACGGGCTGATCCCGATGATCGGATCGTGGCTGCCTCCGTGGGCCCCGTTCGTGATGCCGGTGCGGATCGCTGCCGGCGTCGCCCAACCGTGGGAGGTCGGCGTGGCGATCGTCGGCACGATGATCGGAGCGGTCTTCCTCGTCTGGGTCGGATCACGGATCTACGCCGGGGCGCTGCTCCGAACGAGCGGGAAGGTCAAGTTCCGGGAAGCCTGGCGGGCCGCGGTCGAGTAGCCGCTTCCCATACCGCGGGCCGGAGACGGCATATAGAGGGTCAGGAACCCTGGGTATGCGTTGCGGGTCAGGTGATGAACCACTGGACGGCCCGGGTGACCGGGCCCGGCTTCTCGAGGGTCGGCGTGTGAACGAGAAGGGCGGGGCAGTCGACCGCCTCGGCGATGCGGTCGGCCAGATCCACCACCACGTGGAACCGGTGTTTGGGCGCCCCGAGGACGACGAGGTTCGCTCCCCGCGAGAGGCCGGTGAGCGTGTCGACGAGATCATCCGTCGGTTGGATCCGATCATCCCACGGGACGGTGAGCACGTCGCCGAGTTGCTCGTGATACCGGTGGATCGACTCGCCCTGCTCGGGGGGTGCGTCCGGGGGAGTGAGATGCACGAAGCGGATCTCGGCGTTCTCGTAGCGGGCGATGTGATCGGCGATCTCGACCTTGACGGGGTCGTACGGGCCGCCGGTTCCCAGGACGGCGATCCGGTCGATCCGATCGACGGCCCGGTTGCGGAGGAACACCGAGTCGCAGGTGAGATGCTCGCTGAGCCACCGCAGGTCGCGGGTCACGTGACGGGTTGCTTTGAGCTCCTGGGGCAGGTCGGCGATGAACAGGTCGACGCCCTCCCGTTCGGCGAACGCGTGGACCATGCCGCGGCGATCCTCATCCGAGTACTGGTCGGTGGTGACCTCGATGCCGAGCGCCCGTGCCCTGGCACGGTCCTCGTCCGTGGGGATCATGCGGCGGGTCCGTGCATCGAAGTTGATGATGTGGATCCGCCCGCCCGGCGCGCTCGACAGACGCATGGCGAGACGGAACAGCGTGTGCTGTCGGCTCGGTCGGGTCGGACGCCGGATCAGTACCAGGATGTGCCGTCGACCCCCCGCCTTCACGGCGTCTCCCGCCTGCTGGACGAGCCGCGTGTTCTCCCTCAGCCTCAAGGCATCACGCGCTGCTGACTCCTTCACGGCTCGAGAGCCTCCGAAAGCCCGGTACCAGAGAACGCCGGCGACGACGAAAACGGCGGCGCCGAGCAGCGGGACGAGCCCCATCTGCGTGAGGAGCACGAGCGCGGCGACGATGCCGAAGATCTGCGGAGCCGGGTAGAGCGGCGATCGGAACGTCGGCCGGTACCAGTCGAGGTGGCTCTCGCGGAAGGCGATCACGGCGAGGTTCACGAGTGCGAAGACGAGGAGCTGGAACGCCGACGCGAGCTTCGCGAGTTCGATGAGCGGAACGAACAGCACGAGGAGGATGAGCACGATCCCCGTCACCGTGATGCCCGCTACCGGGGCGCCGGAGCGGGATCCGATCCTGGCGAGGAACGCCGGGGCGAGCGAGTTCCTCGCCATGGCGAACGGGTATCGAGCCGATGCGATGACCCCGGCGTTCGCCATCGACAGCAGCGCGAGGACCGCCGCACCGGCGACGATGTACGCTCCGGCCGGTCCGACGAACTGCGACGCCGCGGTGAGTACCGGTGTCTCGGTCTTCGCGAGTTGATCCGCCGGCGTCACGCCCACCATGACCGACACGACGGCCGGGTAGAGGAGCATCGCGATCCCGACGGAGAGCATGATCGCCATCGGGATGTTCCGGCCCGGACGTTTCACCTCTTCGGCCACGCTGGCCACCTTCGTGACTCCGATGTACGACACGAACACGACGGCCGTCGCAGAGATCAACCCCTGGAAGCCTTCCGAGAAGAACGGCTGGTAGCGAGCCGGGTCGGTGTTCGGAGCTCCGAGGCCGATGAAGACGGCCAGAAGGGCGAGGACGGCGGATACGAGGAACGCCTGGAACCCGGCCGTCTGCTTGACCCCGACCAGGTTGATGGCGATGATCCCGAGAGCGAGCATGGCGGCGATCGGCCGCTCGGGGTGCTCGATGAAGAACTCCAGATACGCGGAGAGCCCGACGAGGGCGAACGACGCTTTGAACACGAGCGAGAACCACACGCCGAACCCGGCGACCGTTCCCATGAGCGGACCCATCGCCCGGTCGATGTAGAGGTAGGTCCCTCCGGCTTCGGGCATCGCGGTCGCCATCTCGGACTGTGAGAGGGCTGCGGGGAGCACCACGATCCCGGCGAGGAAGAATGCCAGGATCACGGCCGGGCCGGCGATCTTGAACGCGAGTCCGGGAAGCACGAAGATGCCGGAGCCGATCATCGCTCCGATGGAAATCGTCAGCACGGCGTAGAGGCCGAGCGATCGGTGGAGCGAGCCGGCTGGTTCGGACCCCGTGGCGGTTTCGTTGGTGTTCAAGGTGTGTGTCAACCTACCTGCGTCGCGTCGGGTTGGGAACCGAATATTGACGGCCGTCGGGGATTCAGTCGAGCACCCACCGGGACCGTGACGCCCGTGCGGTATCGACGTCGACGAAAGCCAGGAGCGTGCCGCCGATCACGAAGAACGCGCCCAGGAAGAGGATCGAGAACCGGGTCGATCCCGTCACGATGTCGACGGCGGCGAAGATCAGCGGCCCGAAGATGGCGCTGAACTTCGAGAAGACCGAGTAGAAGCCGAAGAACTCGGCCGATGCGTCCTCCGGGATCATCGAGCCGTACAGGGATCGCGACAGCGCCTGCACGCCGCCGAGGACGAGGCCGGCGAGCGCACCGAGAGCGAGGAACGACGAGGGCCTGGCGGCCGGGACGAAGTAGCCGCCGACCGCCACGAGAACCCATCCCGCGATCGACACCAGGATCGCTCGCTTGGTCCCGACGTGACCCGCGAGCCACCCGAAGAGAAGCGCGCCGAAGAAGGCGACGAGTTGGATGACGACGAACACGGCGGCGATCGTCGTCGTGGAGAGGTCGAGGGTCTCGGACGCGTAGACGGGCGTGATCTTGATGATCGTCTGGACCCCGTCGTTGTAGAAGAGGAACGCGACGACGAAGAGGAGGAGCTGCGGGAACCCGAGGAGTTGCCGGGTCGTGCGAATCGTGCGCCCGAGGCCGAGCCGTGCGTAGGCGGCGGCCGGCGAGCGGGTCCGGTACGTGTCGGGGAGCGGTCGCGGTGTGCCCCGATCGTGCAGGCGCGTGAACGCGAACGTGGCGAAGCCGGCCCACCACAGCGCGGCCGAGACGATGACGATCCGACGCGCCGTGTTCTCGTCGATTCCGATCCGGTCGGCGAAGAACAGGAGGGCGAGGGATAGGACGAGATGGATGCCTCCGCCGGCGTAGCCGAGCGCGAACCCTTTCGCCGAGACGCGGTCGATCGTGTCGGGGGTGGTGAGCTCCGGGAGGAACCCTTCGTACATGACGTTCGCCGCTACGAATCCAACCTGGGCGATCAGGGCGACGACGACCGCCAGAACGAGGTCGCCGGCTCCCGGCACCGCGACGAGTGCGGCGAACACGGCGCCGCTGTACGCGAACGTCTGCAGCAGTCGCTTCTTGGAGTTCGAGTAGTCGGCGACGGCGCCGAGGATCGGCATGGCGAGGAACAGGAGCACGGCGCCGAATCCGACGACGATTCCGAAGAACGCTTCGGCCCCCACATCGAGTCCGAACAGGGAGAGCCCTTCATCCGGGAAGATCGTGTCTCCGAAGTAGATCGCGAAGACGAGGCTGCCCGCCGTGATGTACGCGGAGTTCGCCCAGTCGTACATCGCCCATCCGAAGAGGGTGCGTTCGTCGTTCCGGCTCGTTCCTGGATCCGTCACGAGCTCGACCCTACCGCCATCCCGGGCCGGCTCGGCCCGGTCCGCACCGCCCGCTACCGGAGATCGCGCGCTCGCCGCCGGTCGTCGTCCGCGAGACGTGTCTTCCCGATCTACCTTCCGGGAGAAGGCACGCTGGCCACGGGTCCGGTGTCGCACGGGCATCCGATGAAGCAACAGAGGAGATGTCCAGTGTCCGAACTCAATGCACCACTGGCGATTCCGGTGTCGACAGTCGGCATGATCCCCGGTCGCGAGACGGTCGCGTACAAAGGAGCCTGCTTCGGGCTCATCGCCCGGTCGACCGGGTGGTCAAGGGATTCACCGGCTCGATGAAGGCGTTGCGCAAAGGTGAGGTCACCCAGTTCACCGAGACGCTCGAAGAGGCCCGGCGGATCGCCGTCGAACGGATGGTCGCCCATGCCCAGGAACTCGGCGGGAACGCCGTCGTCGGGCTGCGTTTCGACTCGACCGACATGGGTGAGCAGCAAGGGATGGCCGAAATCGTTGCCTACGGAACGGCGATCGTCATCGACTAGTTGGCCGAATTGACGAGAACCGGGCTATGGTTCCCGTGCACAGAGGGATGTCCGCTGCCGCCGTGGCACTTGTTGGTTCGAGGCAGGTTGACAGAGCCCGCCCGTGTGCGGACCACAGTGGTCCGCGTTTCGACGCCCATTGGAGGCAGTAAGTAATGAACATCTTCGTAGGGAACCTCTCGTTCCGCGCCACGAACGGCGACCTCGAGCAACTCTTTGCCCAGTACGGCACGGTCGACTCGGCCGCGATCATCAACGACCGCGACACGGGCCGCTCGCGCGGTTTCGGTTTCGTCGAAATGCCCGACGCCGAAGAAGGCAAGAAAGCCATCGAGGAACTCAACGGCTACGAGCACGAGGGCCGGGCCCTCACCGTCAATGAGGCCCGCCCCCGCCGGTAGTCACCGATGGCACGAGGAGACGACACTTTTCGCACACAGGGCGTAGTCGTCGAGACGCTTCGGAACGCTGAGTTCAAGGTGCGGCTCGACTCGGGTCTCGAAATCGTTGCGCGCGCATCTGGAAAGATGCGCCGCGGACGAGGGATCCGGATCATCGCCGGCGACAAGGTCGAGGTCGAGGTTTCTGCCTACGACCCGACGAAGGGTCGAATCGTGTGGAGACACCGATAAGCGAATAGAACGATGCTTCGGACCTGGTCCGGAGCCGTCGATGAACGGCCGGGGTCTTTGATCCCGGCCGTTTCGCGTCCAGATTCGTCGGTTAGCGCTGCGAAACCCAGAAGAGGGCGGCCGATCCGGTCATCATCAGACCGATCAACAGCCAGGCAACGATGATTCCCAATGTCTCCACGGTGGACCGACGATAAATCACACGCGTGCAATTCGCGCGGATTTCCGGCCGTGAGCGCTTTGGTACGCTCATGTCGACACGACGTGGAGTAACGATGAGCGACGATCAACCGAAGAACGTCCGGGACATGAACGACCGTATCGGGATCGGTCTGATCGTGACCGTCATCGTGATCATCGTTCTGGCCATCTTCGTGATCCAGAACAGCGACCGGATCGAAGTCGAGTTCCTCTTGTTCGGCGTCTCGATGCCCCTGTGGCTGATGGCGGCGTTCTTCCTCGTGCTCGGCGCCGTCCTCGGATGGGTCTGGCGTTGGGTGAGAGGCCGTCGATCGAGCCGTTGATCGGCCATTGTCGGTCGGTCCCCGTCGGCGGTACTATGGGGGTTCATCGACATGGAGGCGCTATGCGCAGATTGTTCAGTTTCAAGACCCTCTTCCTCATCGCACTCGCTGCCGGCGTGGGTGCCGTCGTGGCTCTCGTCGTCACGCAGAAGAAGAAGTTCGCCGGCATGTCCGAAGACGAGATCCGGGGCTATCTCAACCAGAAACTCGGAAGCCGGATGTCCGAAGATCAGGTCAAGCAGATCCAGGATGCCGTCGTGTCCGCGGTCAAGGGGGTGTCGGACGCGAGAGACGACGCGTACGAGGCCGTGTCCGAAGCTTCGGAAGAGATCGCCGACGTTCTGAACGAGGTTGTTGAAGAAGCCGTCGAAGAGGCCGAGGCCGAAGTCGAAGCCGAGGAGCTCGAGGAAGCCATCGAGGAGTCCGCCGAGGAAGCCGTCGACGAGTCCTGACTCCGGCCCGGTGACCCCCGGAGGCATCGCCGCCGGGGACACGCTCAACCAACGGCCCTGCGAGCAACAAGTTCGCAGGGCCGTTGCGCGTCCCCGATGATCAGCTCAGATCGTCGCCGAGAAGTCGTTCGACGATCGACGGGAACGACGGGTCCTGTTCGGGGCGGTAGCCGGCATCGACGTACCGACCGGTGAGGAACTCGGCGGCGGCCGCGAGTTCGTCTGCGAGCGGACCACCTCTTTGAGCGGCGTCGAGGAGGAGGGCCACCTGGTGTGCGCGGACCATGCGTTCGAGCGTGGAACGGAAATGCATCGCCCCGTGATCGGGGTTGTCGATCGAGTGCCGCGTCTCGAAAGCGATCTCCTCGAATCCGGCCAGCGCCCGTGATGCGACCCGGCCGAGTTCCGGGTCGGCGATACCCTTCAACAGCGTCGCCGTCCGGTCGATCACGGCGCCGGTGAGGTCGAGACGGCCGAGATCCCTGAGTACCTGAGCCGTGAGCGTGTTGTGCGTCCCCTCCCACTGCTCGTACACGACGGCGTCGCGAAGCAGCCGCGGCAGGACGGAGAACGTCTCGATCGCACCGTTGCCGCCGAGAATCTCCAGCGACTCGCGAACGGTCTGGGTCGCGGCGAGCGAGCACGTGAGCTTGTTCGCGTTGACGAGATAGCGGTGGAACGCCGTGTCGGCCGCATCCGCCGTTCCGAGATCGACGGACTCGTCGAGCGCGGTGAGATGCCACGTCGAGTGCAGTGTCGCAAGCCACTCCGCTTTGATCTGAGCGATCTGCCGTCGCACGAGGGGGAAGTCGGCGATGCGCTGTCCGAACGCCTCGCGGTGTCGGGCGTAGGCGGAGGCTTCGAGGTATGCACGCCGCATGATGCCCGCGTCGCCGAGGGCGTTCATCCAACGACTCGTGTTCAGCATGGCGGTGACCATGATCTTGAATCCGGCGGCGACGTCGCCGATCGGGAATCCGACGGCGTCGTCGAAGTCGATCTCCGCCGATGCCATCGACACGGTTCCGAGCTTGTCCTTGATCCGCCGGATCGAGAAGCCGTTCAACGCGCCGTCGAGGTGCCGGGGGATGAGGAAGCAGCCGAGGCCCCGGGTTCCGGGTTCGGCACCCTCCGGGCGAGCGAGCACGAGGAACGCGTCGGCGTCGGCGATCGAGCAGAACCACTTCTCACCGGAGATGCGCCAGGTCCCATCGCCGCGGTCGACCGCCGGAGACGCGATCGAACCGACGTCCGAACCTCCCTGCACCTCGGTGAGGAACTGCGAGCCGCGCAGCGCCTCGGTGTAGTCGACGGCGGTGAGCGACGGCAGGTACGCCTCGCGGATCTCGTCGGACGCGGACCTGCGCAGCACCCGGGTCATCCCGGTCGTGCACGTCGCCGCACACATGTGGCCCATCTCGCCTTCGAGCGACGCCAGGTAGAAGGTCGTCGCCTGCTCGAACGACAGCCCCGGCGTTCCCGCATCGCGCAGAAGCCCCGATGCCCACACGAGGGCGCCGGCCTCGTGATAGGCAGGGTCGAACCGGATCTCCTCGGTCCGGTTCCCCAACCCGTCGTACTTCACGAGTTCGGGATCGTGTCGTTGGTACGACTCGACGAGCGGGCCGAGATCCTCGGCGACCGTCCTCCCGAACGCGGCTCCCATCTCGCGAACGCCCGCGAGGCGGTCGTCGTCGAGATAGCGGGCGTTGACCAGATCGAGATGCGGGTCGGCGGCGTAGAGGTCGAGGGGATAGTCGGACCGCCATGCGTTGAAGGCGTCCCGTGCAGTGCTGAATGCGTCACTCATCCCCCGATTATCCCACCCGCCACGAACCCAGGGTTCTCTGCGCCCTATGTGCC
>JAOZRW010000206.1 GCA_029939995.1 Acidimicrobiia bacterium
TGGATCATGTTTCGATCGTATCTCACGGTCGTTTCGGGAAAGCCGACAAGCCCTCGAAGGTGCTGTCGGTCCACGACGAGAAGGAGCCAGACATGGCAGAGACAGATGAGGCCACGGCTCAGGTCGTGGCAACCTACGACGACGCAGAGCTGAAGGAGACGCTCGCCCAGATGGCCGACAAGATCGACCTCTTGGAAAACCGGGTCGTCAACGAGGAACCGCCGGGCACGGTCGGCGACTTCGTGCGAGCGTTCGTCGCCGGAGATGAAGCCCGGCTCGCCGAGTTCGCCCTTGCGCAGGACACGACGACGGGAGCCGCCGGGATCGTCCCCGACTTCCTCTCTCGAGAGGTCCTGTCGATCATCGACACGGCCCGCCCGTTCGTCGCATCGTTCGACTCGAACCCGATCGGCACGGCCGGGATGAACGTCGTCTACCCGCAGGTGACGCAGAAGCCGATCGTCGGCGCACAGGCGCTCGAGGGTGACGAAGTGGCGTCGCAGCAGATGACCGTCGACGAGGTGACGTACAAGCTCATCACCTACGCCGGTGCGAACCTCGCCTCGGTGCAGGTGATCGAACGCTCCGACCCGTCCTACGTCGATCTGTTCTACCGTGAGATGGCAGGCCAGTACGCCATCGTCACCGAGCAGGCGGCGATCACGGCGATGTCGGCGGCGACGACGCAGACCGTCTCACTCCCGGACGCTTCGGCAGATCCGGCGGCGACGATCGCAGCGTTGGCCGAGGGCAACACGTTCATCGTCAAGGGCGTCCGCAGGCCCGCCACGACCCTCTGGGTCGGTGCAGGCAGGTGGGAAGAGTTCCTGTCCCTCGTGGACGCCAACGGACGGCCTATCGTGACCTGGCCCGGCGGCTCCCCGTCGAACGCTTTCGGCACCGCCGACCTGTCCGCCATGTCCGGCGTCATCTCCGGCCTCACCCTCCGGCTCGTCCCGAACATGGCAGACACGGACATGTACCTCGGCTGGGCCGGTGCCGCCGCCAATCTGGAGCAGTCG
>JAOZRW010000207.1 GCA_029939995.1 Acidimicrobiia bacterium
TTCGGATACAACGGTGATGGGGTGGTTGGTGATCGGGTGTGGTTCGATCAGGATCGTGATGGGGTTCAGGGTGCGGGTGAGCCGGGGATTGCTGGTGTCGACGTGTGGTTGACGTGGCCGGGTCCCGATGGTGTGTTGGGGACTCCCGACGATGTGACGTTTGTCGAGACGACGGATGCGGACGGGTTGTATCTGTTCTCCGGGTTGAATCCCGGCGAGTATTCGGTTGCGGTCGACGTGTCGACGTTGCCTGCGGGGATGGATAACACGTTCGATGAGGATGGGAACCTGAACGACGCGACCGAGGTCGTGTTGGCTGCGGGTGGGTCTCATCTGACGGCGGATTTCGGGTACGGCGGTTCGGGTGCGGTCGGCGATTTCGTGTGGTGGGATCTGAACGGTGACGGGGTTCAGGATCCGGGCGAACCGGGGATTCCGGGTGTCGACGTCGAGGTGGTGTGGGCCGGTGCCGACGGTGTGTTGGGGACGGCCGACGATGTGACGTATGTGGATGCGACCGACGCTGCGGGTGGTTATCTCGTCGAGAACTTGCCCGACGGTGAGTATCGGGTGTCGGTGTTGGGTTCGTTGCCGTCTTCGGCTGTGAATACGTTCGACTATGACGGTGGCGGCGATTCGACGGCCGATGTTGCGTTGGCGGGTGGTGTTGCGAACCTGGATCTCGACTTCGGGTATGTGGGGGACAACGCGATCGGCGATTACGTCTGGTTCGACGCGAACGGTGACGGGGTTCAGGATCCGGCCGAGCCTGCGTTGTCCGGTGTCGAGTTGACGTTGACGTGGGCGGGTGTCGACGGTGTGTTCGGGACGGCCGACGACGTCGTGCTGTCTCCGGTGACGACCGATTCGGCCGGCTTCTACACGTTCCCGGGTCTTCCCGACGGCGATTACCGGGTGGATGTGACGGGCGGTGTCCCGGTCGGGATGGCGCCGACGTATGACGAAGACGGCGGCCTGGATGGGTCGACCACCGTGAACGGACTCGCAGGCG
>JAOZRW010000208.1 GCA_029939995.1 Acidimicrobiia bacterium
ACCTTACTCCAACCTTAATCAGGATGGAACAATAATGGATGGTCCTTTATGCATCCGCTATGCCGATTACGACCATGAAACGGATTATTATGAGTTTGAGCTTAAGGTTCTTGTGAGAACAGGACCTGGAACGTTCACTTATGAATCCTTATGGACATGGGAATGGGAGGATGACTTTGAAACATATGTAACGGAAGGTGTTGAAGGTTATGATATAGGTACTGACGGCGTGGCCGAATTTGTCGTTGGTAATTGCAACTATGATCCGACTGACTTCCAGTTGCCGCCATGGATGTATCTGCCAACAGAAATAACTATGGAAATCCACTCTTTGGGTTATCCTGAGACAGGGCCATTCGCAGGCTTTTACTGGAAATGGAGAATGACCTATGCAGAACCATTTAACGGTGATTATTATGATATCCCGTACAATACATATGTAGGCGCATGGTGTGGTGATCATAACAGTACTATTCAAGGTGGAACACATGCACTCACTCAAGTTTTCTGTACGTTGGATGATCCCGCCGATATACCTGCTACAGGTATCACCTTTGACCAGGACAAATTAGATCAATTGAATTACTTATTCAATAATACCCGGCAAAACGGTAATATAGATATTATGTTGCCTCTTGACGCACTCAAAGGTGAAAATGTGCAGAAGGCAATTTGGGGTGTACTTCATGCAACTTCAAATTCAATGCCGTGGGGTTGGACAAGTAATCCTGGCACTTCAAATCCATTTTTTCCTGCATATAATATGTCGTACATGGCGTTACAGCATGGTATAGGTTATACGGTATTCCCCGGTGGATTTATAGGTATAGGATTTATAAGCCCAAATAATCTTGGAGACAATGATTTTGCACAGTTAATACTTATTTTAGTTGACCCATAAAACGCTTGTTTGAAGTGGGGGTGAATTGTACACTCCCGGTTGTATGCGCCGGTAAACAGTATGTGCCGGCATTACAGCCAAACAAATAAACAGGAACGTTTATTCC
>JAOZRW010000021.1 GCA_029939995.1 Acidimicrobiia bacterium
CAGAAAAGCGGTCTCACATGGAGAAATCCGGAACTCTCCCGAAATTCTCAGCCGGTGGGTCCCCCGTCAACTCGACCCCGTCAAGTCGATGAGCCCTCCGTTCGTGGGCATGAATCCGGCTGCGTCGTAGTAGAAGGGACGAAGGTCGTCATCGAAGTCCACATGCAGCCATTCGCATCCCGCCGACCTCGCTTCGTCGCGAGCGACGCGAATGAGATCGACGCCGATCCCGCGACGACGAGAATTCGAGGAAACCATCTCGTCCTGAATCCAGGCGTGTACCAAACCGTCCCATACGACGTTCACGAACCCGACGAGATCATCCTCGCGTCGGGCTGTCACCCATCCGAGACTGTGCTCGTCGACGAGCGATCGCCAATCATCGTGGAACATCCGATGCCCGAAGGCATCGGCATGCAACGTGTTGACCTCATCATTGTCGAAGGCTCCCCGCCACTCGTACTGTGTCTCGGGCATACACGGAGCCTATGAGCGCGAGGCCCCGGATGCCATTGGATGTCGTGACGTCCAACCGACCTCGCTCCTACTCCAGGACGAAGATGTTCCGTTCGGCGCAGATGTCTTTGAGGATCTGAGGCCAGACCGTCACCGACACCTCCCCGAGGTGCGCCTTGCGCAACAGGTACATGTAGGTCCTCGACTGGCCGATGCCGCCGCCGATCGAGAGAGGGATCTCGTCGTTCAAGATCGCCTGGTGGTAGGGCAGTTCGAGGAAGTCGAGTTGGCCGGTCATCTCCAGCTGTTGCCGGAGGGTCTCCTTCGTGACGCGCACGCCCATCGATGTGAGCTCGTGTCGTCGCTTCGTCACGGGGTTCCAGACGAGGATGTCGCCGTTCAGCCCGTGCATCGGCCGTCCGTCCGCCGAGACGGTCTCGGTGACCCAGTCGTCGTAGTCGGCGGCCCGCATCTCGTGCGGGTAGCCGTCTTCGAGCGTCCAGCCGATCCCGTAGATGAAGACCGCCGGGTGCTCCTGGAGGATCGCCGTCTCGCGTTGCTTGCGGGGAAGGTCCGGATATCGAGCGAGCAGATCCTCCGCATGGATGAAGAACAGCTCCTCTGGGATGTCGGGGTAGCGGGGATCGTAGAGCTGGGGGAACAGTTCGAGGGCGTGCTGTCCGGCGCCGTGGAGCACCTTCCAGATTCGTTGCACGGTGTCGGTGAGGTAGTCCAGCGTACGGTCCTCAGCCGTGATGACCTTCTCCCAGTCCCACTGGTCGACGTACGCAGAGTGATCGTGATCCAGGAAGTAGTCCTTGCGGACTGCCTTCATGTCGGTGCAGATGCCCTCCCCCGGTCGCATGTCGAACTGCGCGAGCGCCACCCTCTTCCACTTCGTTGCAGCCTGAACGACCTGCGCGTCGATCGGATGCTCGTCATGGTCGTTGCTGATGTGGAACTCGACGGGGCCACGCGAGCCGTCCCGGTCCAGATAGTCGTTGACACCGCTCTCGGAGTCCACGATGAGCGGCACCTGGACCATCATGAGACCGAGCTCCCGGCATAGATGCTCCTCGATGTACGCCTTCACGGCGTAGAGGGCCTCCATCGTCTCCCGGTGGCTCAGCGCCGACGAATAGTCGGTCGGGAGGATCCGAGCGACGTCGTCGTAGTTTCCGATACCCGGCCCGGCGAGATCGGCGGTCTTGTCTCCCATGGGGCGCGCCTCCTACGGCATCGGTTCCAATCCTCCCGCACCGTATCGCTGCGCGCAGGCCCGGTGTAGGGGCCGGAGTCTCTACGGGCAAGGACTTTCGGCGGTAATACCGCCGTCGCTCCGAACCGTGGGCTGAAGACGGCGCATAGGGCGCAGAGAACCCTGGGTTCGCGATGGGCTAGAGGGGCTTGGTGTATTGGTCGAGGAGGTGCCACGGCTTGAAGCCGACGCTGTGGTAGAGCGCCCTCGAGGCCTCGTTCGCCCCCTCGTTCACGACCGTCGCATACTCCATCCCGGCCGATGCCATCGCACGCAGCGCGTAGCGGAGCATCGCGGCGCCGAGGCCGCGCCGTCGATGGTCCCGATGCGTGCCGACGGGTTCGAACAGCCCGGTGCGGTTCACCGGGTCGTGCCACGTGACGGTGAATGCCGCCAGGCTCCCATCCGGTGCTTCGACGACGAACTCTCGTTCCGGCGCGTACCCGGGAGACTCCATCACCGTCCGGTACAACTCGGCCGTCCACGTGGAACCGAACGATGCTGCATGCACCTCGCCCAGTGCCCCCGCCTCTTCGACGCCGTGGACCGCCCGGATCCTGTACCCGTCCGGAAGTCGCGGCTCCTCCAGATGCTCGAGACGCATCCGGTTGAGAGCCCACGGCTCCTCCTCGACTCGTGCCCACCCCAGCTCGACCAGCCTGCGTGAACGCTGCCGGTCACACCGGAACGCTTCGCCCTCGAGACGTTCTTTCTCGATCCCCATGGTTCGCATCAGCCTCACCGTCTCGGCTTCTGCATACCGGAACACACGCGTCTCCAACTCGACGGATCGCAGATCGGGACGCACCTGGGCGTCGAAACCGGCATGTCGGGGTGATACGAGGACCCATGCGGCGACGCCGCTCTCGTCCTCCCAGATCGTGAGAACCTCCGCGGGGTCGAAGAGCTTGTTCCCGTTGAAGAGTCGATGGGCGATGTCTCCGGGATGGAGGAACCCGCACCCGTCCGTTGCTCGATTCGCCTCGGCGTTGAAGGTCTGGAGCAGGTCGACGTCGGCCTCGCCCTCGTAGCGGCGCCGGATCACGGTCCGTCCGGTGCTGCAAGATCAACGGCGTCGGTGAGCGTCGCCGCGACCGGCACACCCGTCTTCTTCAGCTCGGCCGGGTGATGAGAGCCGCCGTCGTAGAGGACGCACCCCGCGCCGAGTTCCCTCGCCGCCGCCGCGTCGTCGAGTGAGTCGCCGATCAGGACCGCTAACGACGGACCGATCCCGAGCGTCTCGAGGTGAAGACGCAGATGCGCGGCCTTCGTGCCGCCCCCGTCGTTCCGGTTGCCCTGGACGAGCACCATCCGGTCGTCGAGGCCGCGCCGCACGACGCAGGCCGTGAGATCCTCTTCCCACCACATCGAGAGGATCGACTGGCTCCACCCCCGGGCATCGACCGCGTCGAGTGCTTCCGCCGCACCGTCGGCCAGCGGGACCCGGTCGAGGGAGTGCGCATATCGCTCGTGGAAGGTCCGATCGAGCGTCGCCCACTCCTGTTCGGTGATCGAGCGCTCGAGAAGGCTCTCGTAGAACCGATGCACGGGCCTGACGAAGTGATCCCGGTAGTCGTCGGCGTCGATGGGGTCCTCACCGATCTCGCGAAGGGCCGCGTTCACACATTCGACGACGATCGGAAGGTCGTCGACGAGCGTGCCGTTCCAGTCCCAAATCACATGCATCACGTCGTGTCAGGTTAGGTTGCAGCGTGATGCGATCGTACGACATGGGAAATGACGCCCTCGACGGGGCCATCGAAGATCTGCTGGACCTGGCCGCGCCGTCCGACTCCGGCAACCGCGACCTGGTTCGCGAGATGGTGGTCACCTCGCTGAAGATGCTGCGCGACGGCACCGACCGTGGGGATCTGAAGCTCCTCAACTCGACGTTGAAGGAGATGCGCTACTCGTTCCTCGTGTTCCGGGGCTACCGCGACGTGCGAAAGGTGACGATGTACGGATCGGCGAGGGTCGAGCCGCACGATCCGAACTACGAGATGGCGGCCGAGTTCGCCGGGCGCATGGTCGATCACCACAAGTGCATGGTCGTGACCGGGGCGGGCCCCGGGATCATGGAGGCGGGGAACCGGGGAGCGGGCAGCGACTACTCGTTCGGCGTGAACATCCGCCTTCCGTTCGAGGACGCAGCGAACCCGTACGTGCACGAGAGCCGGCTCATCAACTACAAGTACTTCTTCACGCGCAAGCTCACGTTCGTCAAGGAGTCCGACGCGTTCGTCCTGTTCCCCGGAGGGTTCGGGACGCTCGACGAGTCGTTCGAGCTCCTCACGCTCATGCAGACGGGCAAGTCCGATCTCCATCCGGTCGTCATGCTCGAGGCACCGGGGACGGGCTACTGGGGGTCGTGGGAGCGCTTCGTCGACACGCTCGTCGGCAAGGGGATGATCTCCGCGGACGACCTCAATCTCTTCACCGTCACGAGCGACCTGGACGAGGCGATCGACGAGATCCGGTCCTTCTACGCCGTCTACCACTCGCAACGGTACGTGTCCGGAGATCTCGTGTTTCGCCTGACGAAAGAACCGACCGACGCGGAGGTCGCCGACTTGAACGCGAGGTTCTCGGACATCGTCCGAACCGGGCAGATCGAGAAGACCGGTGCCTCCCCCGCCGAGATCGCCACGGACGACTTCGTCGACCTTCCCCGACTCCGTTTCCGGTTCGACCGACGCCACTTCGGTCGGCTCCGGTGCATGATCGATCACCTCAACGGGGTCGATCGGTGCGGACCGCGTGAACCGAAGGAACGCGGGTAGCAGTAGAATATCCCGCCATGAGGGAGATCCTTTCAGACCTCGTCGCGGAAGAGCAGCAGCTGGACCAGTTCCTGCAGAGTCTGTCCACGCGGCAGTGGAAGAAGAAGACACAAACCAATGATTGGACGATCCAGGACCAGGTGAGCCATCTGGCGCACATGGAGGGGTTCGCCGCTGAGATCATCGCCGAAGGACGTTCGCGTCTGGACGCCGAGCAGATCACCGACATCGAGGCCTGGTATGCGAAGGGCCCCGAAGAGGGACGCGGTCAGCGGCATCAGGAAGTGATCGAGTGGTGGCGTCACGGACGCGCCGACGTGGTCGACGCCCTCTCGCGCATGCTCGCGACCGACCGCATCCCGTGGATCTACGGCGACATCAGTGCGAAGAGCTTCGCCACGATGCGTCTCATGGAAACGTGGGCGTACGGTCTCGACATCAAACTCGCGATCCTCGGGAGGATCATCCCGCTTCCACCGGACGAGCTGGAAGAGGACGAGGAGGATCCGCTCGCCGACACGCCGCGGCTCCGTCACATCGCCTGGCTCGGTCAGAAGAGCCTGCCGTTCGCGTTCGAGCAAGTCGATGAACCCTTCCCCGCTTCCGGGATCCGGGTCGAGCTGATGGGGCCGAAGTACGCAGCGTGGCGCTTCGGACCGGAAGACACCGATCAGGTGATCCGGGGAATGGCGGGAGACTGGTGCCGGGTGGTCGTCCGACGCCAGTCGGCCGAGGACACCGGGCTGAAAGCGGTCGGTTCCGCCGCCGAGCGTGCGCTCGAAATCGTTCGGGTCGACTGACGCGTGGTACTCCCCCGACTGATCGGCATGGTCCACCTCGAGCCCCTTCCGGGTGCGCCCGGATATGGCGGTTCGATGGCTGCAGTCATCGACCGGGCGCGGTCCGACGCGCGGTTGCTCGCCGATGCCGGCTTCGAAGGCATCATGGTCGAGAACTTCGGCGACGCCCCGTTCTACGCGGATGACGCCCCCAAGGTCACGATCGCGGCGATGACGCTCGCGATCGGAGAGGTGTCCACCGTCGGGCTGCCCATCGGGGTCAACGTGCTCCGGAACGACGCTCTCGGAGCCCTGTCGATCGCTGCGGCGGTCGAGGCCGCGTTCGTCCGGGTCAACGTCCTCTCCGGGATCATGTACACGGATCAGGGTCCGATCATCGGCCGGGCCGCAGAGGTGGCCAGGGCACGACGGGAGCTCTCACCCGCGACCGCCATCATGGCCGACGTGTTCGTCAAACACGCCACGCCTCCCGCCGGCCTCTCCCTCGTCGACGCCACGAACGATCTCGTCGAACGCGCCGGCGCGGACGGTGTCATCGTCTCCGGATCCGGAACCGGTGCCGCGACCGACCTCGGAGATCTCCGCACCGTCGCAGAGCGGTCCCATCTCCCCGTTTTCGTCGGCTCCGGAGCCACCGCGGGCACCGTCGCTGAGATCCTGGCGATCGCCGACGGCGCGATCGTCGGCTCCGATACGAAGGTCGACGGCATCGCCACCAACCCGGTCGATCCAGAGCGCGCCGCCGCCGTCGTTCTCGCTGCGAATCGCTGAAATCGACCGCGAACCACGATGTCGACCCGGTCTCGCACAACGAAGGTTCTTACCCACCACAGCGTGCGTAAGACGATTTTGTAGTTCTAGCCCACCTCAACCTCGAGTTGAGGGATGATCGCTGAACCCCTGTGGTTGAGCGATCTCCGCAAGTCTCACGTTGCACATGAGGGATGCTCGGAGCGCCCATCCGGCCCGGGATGCGACCAAATCGCTCTCGCCCGCCTACGCTTCGGCCCGTATGAACGAACCCGCCACCGTCGATGAGCTCCTCGCCGAGATCGTCGAACTCACCTCCGCGATCGACGCCTCGGTTCCCGACTCGCCCGAGCGCAAACGGCTCGAACGGCGGCGCGAATCGCTCCGGGACCTCGCCCGCGCAGCGAGCGACAACGCGCGATCGGACGCCGATCTCCGCAACGAACTCGGGACGCTCCAACGGCGCCTTTCCCAGATCGACGATCGCCCGATCGACAAGGGCTGGACCGAGAAGACGAACTACCGCTGGTTCAACGATCCGGGGGCGTACTCATCGCAGATCAACCGGAAGATCACGGAGCAGGATGAAGACGAGCGCGCCGCCGTTGTGAAGCGGATCGGGGAGATCGAAGCGGTGCTGTCCGACAGGTGACCGGGATGGTAGGTTCGGACGGCCGGCACCCGGCCACTCCCCTACCCGGCCGGCTCGGCCAGGTCGTACAGCGCCCGGTAGGGGTAGATGCCGTCGGCGTGGCCGTCACGGAACGTGAACCGGATGGCGTAGCCGCCGACGAGGACGGCATCGGCGATCTCCGACTGGTTCCCCAGCTGGATGAACTGGGTGACTTTCGCATCGCGCTCGCGACACTCGGCGCACGGGCAGGCGTCACGAAGTCGCTTCCCGGTGATCGTCCCGGTGCTCCCATCGTTCCATACGATCGTCACCGACCCTGCTTCGACATCGATGCGTACCGGTTCGTGTCCCATTGCGAGAACGCTACCAGGCTGCCTATCTTCGCAACATGGCGGTTCCGCAGATCCACATCCGACCCGGACACCCGGACTTCCTCGATCTTCCCTGGGACCGTCCGATCTCTGCGTGGACCGACCCGCATCTCGTCGAGATGCCGACCGGAATCCACCGGCATCCGGTGGTCTTCGTCGCGTACGAGGAAGGGATCTACGCCATCAAGGAGCTCCCCGTTCGTCTCGCGACGCACGAGTTCGAGACGCTGCGGTCCCTGTCCGAGCGCACGAACAGGTCGGCGAGACCGGCCGGTCTCGTCATACGCCCCTGGAGCGACCCCGGCGAGGAGTGCTCCGGGGCCGTCATCACCCGGTTCGTCGACTACGCATTCCCCTACCGGGAGCTCGTGTCCGGAGGGAGCTTCGGGCCCCGGCGCGCGCAGATGCTCGACGCCTTCGCCGGACTCCTCGTCGAGCTCCACCTGGCCGGGTGCTTCTGGGGCGACTGCTCGCTCTCCAACGTTCTCTACCGGTACGACGCCGGTGCCATCGAAGCGATCATGGTCGATGCCGAGACCTCCCGGCTCCACGACGAACTGAGCCGGGGGCAACGCTACGAAGACCTCGACATCATGCAGATCAACCTCGCAGGCGACATGGCCGACATCGCGGCGTCGCAGGGCTACGACCTCGACGATGCCGATCTCGAGCTCGGTTTCGACATCACCGAACGGTACCGGCTGCTGTGGAAGGAGCTCACGACCGATCTGGTCATCAGACCCGATGAGCGCTATCGCATCCGCGAGCGGATCCGACGGCTCAACGACCTCGGCTTCGCCGTCGACGACGTCGAGATGACCCCGGAAGGACCATCGCAACGAGTCCGTATCTCCGTACGCGTCGGCGGCAGGACGTTCCACTCGCAGCGGCTTCGCGAGATAGCGGGGATCGATGCATCGGAGAACCAGGCCCGGCAGATCCTCAGCGATGTCGCCTACCACGAGGCGAAATACGGCGAACGGGGTGAGAACCGTTCCCTCACCGGCAAAGCCGTGGCAACGATGCGATGGCGCATGACCCGGTTCGAACCGTTCACGAAACGGATCTCGCAGCTTCGCCCCGACGACGACCCCGTGCAGGGCTACTGCGACTTCCTCAATTTCCGGTACAACCTCGCGACGGCACGCGGGCAAGACGTCGACAGCGAACTCGCATTCGAAGAGTGGATCGAGGCCGGCATGCCCGGCTTCGATCCGGAGCTCACATCCCGGGAACCGGAGACGCTCCGGTAGCGCCCCCATCGACGGGCAGCGTCACCCCGGTGATCCACGACGCCGCGCTCGAAGCCAGGAACGCCACCGCGGCAGCGACGTCCTCCGGCTCACCGATCCGTTTCAGCGGATGAAGCGACGCCGTGTGGTCCTCGATACCGTTCCACAGCATCGAGGACAAGCGAGTTCGCACCACGGACGGTGCGACGGCGTTCACCCGGACCTTCGGGGCGAACTCGTAGGCCAGTTGCCGGGTCATGTGGATCAGCGCCGCTTTCGACACGTTGTATGCGCCGAGCGCCGTGCCGGGTTGGATCCCGCCGACCGATGCGACGTTGATGATGACACCGCCGGACTGCTTCATCGCACGATGCCACACTTCGCGGGACCAGATCAGCGGCCCTCGCTGGTTCACGGACCAGGTCTTGTCGATCGCACCAAGGTCGACGTCCGCGATCGGACCGGCGGATGGATTCGTTCCTGCGTTGTTCACCAGGACGTCGCACGCCCCGAAGCGATCGATCACGGCGGACACGGCCGCCGCAGCTGCGTCGGGATCGTCCGCTCTGGCCTCGAAGGTGAGCAGCCGGTCCGGATTCCCGAGTCGCCCGGCCGCTTCGGCCAGGTTCTCGGCGCGGCGGGAGGTGATCGCGACGCCGCGCGCCCCCGACGCGAGGAACTCGGCGGCGATCGCCTCTCCGATTCCCCGACTCCCACCGGTCACGAGCATCACCTGATCATCGAATCGAATCTCCATGGGCCCTCCGTTCAGTGTCCACCGCGGCGAACGCCACCGTACTTCATCCTCGTGTCTTCCATCCGCGCGACGGGCACGTCCCGGGCCCCTTCCCGGAACCCGGCATCGACGACCTCCCCGAGGAAGAGATCGTGTGTCACGAACTCGACGGTTTGGTAGAGGCGGCACTCGAGCCAGGCCACCGCTTCGTCGAAGATGGGGACACCCGTGATCCCCTCGTGAACCGGCCGTCCGTTCAACGCCGAACCTTCTCTCGTCGCAGGTTTCGAGAACGACCGGAAGACCCGCGTGTCGGCCCGGTCCCACAGGTTCACGGAGAAGGAGCCCCCCTCGCGAATGAGCCGATTCGTGACGGCCTTCCGGTCCACGCCGATGGCGATGATCACCGGCTCCATGGAGACCTGCGTCACCCACGAATGGGTCATCCCGTTCCACTCGTCTCCCGAACGCGACCCGATGAGGCACAGCGCGTTCGGAATCGTCCACGTAACGGCGTTCAAGGTCGCTGGGTCCATGGGGTCCCCTCCGGGTCGTCGGATGATGTTCCACCCTAGAATGGCAGGATGCACGTGCTCATCGCGACTTCGGGCGTGCTCAGGCCCGAACCCGCCGTCGAATTCGCCCGCCGGCTCCTCGGCCAACACGGACGCGTGACCTTGATCACGGTCATCGAAGTTCCCCGCGCCTTTCTCGGAGAGCTCCACAGCAGCGACCCGCGTGAGGCGGCGTCCGCCGGGGAACGTGCCGTCGAGTCGTATCTCGAAGAGCGAGGTCGGAAGATCGTCGAGCCGGTGAGGATCGCCCTCGAGACGGCCCTCATCCCGACCGACGTCCGGTTCCTCGAAGGAAGCGACGCGGCCGCCACGATCACGTCCGCCGCAGCGCAACTCGAAGCAGATCTCGTCATCGTCGGCGCCACCCGGCCGATCTTCAACCGCGAAGCGTGGGAGAGCGTCTCCGCCAGAGTCATGCTCGAATCGGGGCGTCCCGTGCTCGTCGTGCCGTCACCGCCGGCCGACGATGCACCGAACGACTCGCGAAGCCGGGCCGACTGACGATCGACCCGCCGTCGAGCAGGCCGGTCCCGACTCTCGAGCTCCGATCATCGTCCCGGCACGGAGAGCTCGAACGTCGAGCCGCAATACCCCTCGACCAGATCGCGTGCCGCCAGTTCGACGGTGGTCACCGACTCGGGGATCTCAATGCCCCCGAGCGACCGCGTGAACGGCTGCTCGTCGACGTGGGGATGCGCGAGGACTCGCGTGCCGAGAACGGTTCCGTCCGGTGCTCGCACCTCCCAGGCGTCCGCGTACTTCTCCCAGCCGGTGTCTGGGCTGAGGACCGTCGCCGAGATGCGATACGTGCCGGAGTCGCCTTCGATCGAGCCGTCGATCACGTTCGCGCACCCCGCCGGCGTGTCTGCAGGTGCCGACGTCGCAGAAGTCGCCGGGTCGCCACCGGGAACCGGCTGCTCCGCGTCGCCCGCCGAAGTGCACGCCGCGAGCACCATGATCGCACCCAGTGCGACGACGACGAGACGCCCGCCGCGATTCGTCCACGGAGCACGATGATCCGTCCGTCGTCTCCCGATCATCCCATTGCGTCGCATCGAAGATCGACCTCCATACCGTTCGTGCCGATGGCCTGTTCCAGCGCACCGCAGGATGCTCGCACCCGGAGTTGGGCGTCGGCGAAGCCCGAACCCGCGATGATCCCGTCGATCTGCTCGAACGACGTTGCCGTGGTCAGCGTCTCGAGGATCGGGGATATTCCCGACCGGGAGACGACCAGCGCCGACACGAAGTCATCGTGGTCGGCGGAGATCTCCGCGGGCGGGCCGAGCTCCCCCAGGTCCCGGATGTAGCGATCCAGCGCGTCACCGAGCGATGAGAACAGGACGGTGGATCTGCCAACGGTCTCGTCGAATACGGCGTCCCGAAGGGCCGAGCCTTCCAGGTCTCCCCGGAGGTCGGTGATCGTGCCTTCCAGCCCCGTGGCGTACGCCGCTCGTAGGGACTCGACCTCGGCCGTGTAGCCGGAGGCAAGGCCCTCCACCGCGGGCGCGTACTGCTCGATGGAGCCGCCCGGCGCAGAGCACCCCGCGCCGAGGACCGCCGCCATCGCCAGGGAGACGATGATGCGTGTCACGTCGGGAGGAGGTCGCTGAGCGGCACGAAGGACTCGGCGATCGCATTGCATGCTGCATCTGAGATGGAGGCTCGGCAGAAGAGCTCGTATCGAAGCCCCGCCTCCGTCCAACCGAGGCTCAGGCCGTCGGGGACCACGATGGGAACGATGTCGCTCTTCGCCGCGCCGATGCCGTCGGGAGCCGCACCGACGCGGAGCACAGAAGCCCGTCCGCTCTCCACGGTGTACGGCTCGACCGTCCACAAGCCGAACGCCGCCGAAGTGTCCGGATCGAGCGTTCCGGTCGCCGGATCGAACACGAGTTGGCTGGTCACCCACCGGACGTCCCCTGGGATCGTGGAGGGGAACTGGATCGTCGGGAGAGCCGACGCGATCTCCGACCGGCTCGCCTGGACGAACCGGCTTCCGATCTCCCGGCTCCACACGGCCGCGATCGTCGCTCGCGGATCGGTGCCGGGCGGTACCGTTGCGATGTCGTCGTTGACCCAGAGCGCATCACCTGCTTCAACCATCGCCTCGTCGCCGATCTCGACCACGATCGGTGGAGGAACCGTCGTGGCGACCGTTGCCGCCGTCACCCACCGGGCGGTGGCTTCCCCCACGTGCTCGAGCGGCCCCGCTTCGCCGCATGCAGCGGCGACGGCGCCGAGAACGAGAGCGATGATCAGCATCCGAAGTTTCACGATGACCCAAGTTTGCCACCGATCACCGAATACCGACGTTCAACTCCCTACGATCGCCGGATGTCCCGTCGCACCATCGATCTCGTCCTCGACGGATACGACGATCGGAACGGGCTCGACACGGGAGCATCCCATGCCCTGCTCGAACGCGTCTCCGACGGACTCGCCGGTGAGACGTTCCGCATCTCGATGCCCGGACCGGTCGTTGCGTTCGGAAAGCGGGACGTCCACTCCCCCGGTTTCGCCGACGCCGTCGATCGCGCGCGTGCGCACGGATACAGCCCGATCATCCGGCTGCCCGGCGGACGCGCCGCCGTGTTCCACCCTCTCACGGTGTCGTTCTCATGGACGCTTCCCACCCCCTCCCCGATCGATGGGGTCCGGGAACGTTTCGCCGAGGTTGCAGATCTCATCGTCCGGACACTCGATCGGCTCGGCGTCCCGGCGGCCGTCGGCCGGATCGACGGCGAGTACTGCCCCGGCGAGTACAGCGTGCACCACGCGGGGAGGATGAAGCTCGCCGGAATCGGCCAGCGTCTCGCACGCAGGGCCGCTCACGTGGGCGGTGTGCTCGTAGTCGGCGAATCCGCGCGTGCCCGGGAGGTCCTCGTCCCGGTGTACGACGCCCTCGGGCTCGTCATAGATCCGGACACGGTCGGCGCGGTCGACGACGTCGTCCCCGGCCTCGACGTCGCTGCGGTCGTCGACGCCATGATCGAGAGCCTCTCGGAGACGGCCACGCTCGTGCAACGCAAGTTCGACGACGCGACGCTCGAGCGCGCGTCCGAGTTGGCCCATCTTCACGTCCCGCGAAGCCGGGACCTTGCATGACGGCTCCCCGCCGCCGAAACTAGGACACATGCACATCGTCATCATCAACGGCCCGAACCTGAACCTGCTCGGAACACGGGCTCCCGAGATCTACGGTTCGACGACCTTGCAGGACGTCGAGGAGATGTGCACCCGCTGGGCAGAGGAGGTCGGCGCCACGATCACCGCATACCAGTCGAACCACGAAGGAGACCTCATCGACCGGCTGCAGCGCTCCTCGAGCGTCGATGGGATCGTCATCAACCCGGGAGCGTTCACGCACTACTCGTACGCGATCCGGGACGCGATCGAAGCGATCCCGGTGCCGACGGTCGAAGTGCACATCTCGAACATCCACGACCGGGAGCCGTGGCGGCGGACATCCGTCGTCTCGGATGTGTGTGTTGCAACGATCTTCGGAAGGGGCGTCGACGGCTACCGGGACGCGATCCGTCACATCGCAGCCCGGGCCGCGTGGCCGGCCGAGACCATCCCGTACGGTCCGGCACGAGACGAAGTGGCGGATCTTCGCGTTCCGCCCACGGCCGGGCCGCACCCGGTCGTCGTTCTCATCCACGGCGGATTCTGGAGGGAGACGGTCGGGCGCGACCTTCTCGACGGTATCGCGATCGATCTCACCAGACGTGGATGGGCGACCTGGAACATCGAGTACCCGCGCATCGGCAGCGGCGGGGATCGCGTCACGACTCCGGCTGCGGTCGAAACCGCGATCCGATCGCTCGCCGCGATCGCCGAGGATCGGAATCTCGATCTCTCACGGATGATCGTCATCGGTTGCGGTTCCGGTGGCTATCTCGCGATTCGGTCCGCGGCCGAAGAGCACGAGCCACGGTTCCGTGCGCTGGTGGGGCTTGCGCCGATCGGCGACCTCGAGGCTGCGGATCACGCCGCCGTCGGAGACGGCGCCGTTGCAGCGTTCATGCAGGGCCCGTCGGGGGACGAATCGGAGCGGTACGCCGCCCCGTCATCCGACGAGACTTTGCCACTCGGGATTCCCCTGCTCGTCGTCCACGGGGATCGGGATGATCGGATTCCGGTGGAGCTGAGCCGGTCCTTCGTCGGTCGCGCGGCCGATCTCGGCGACACCGTCGTCTATCACGAGTTCGAGGGGGTCGGCCACGACGTCCTCATCGACCCGGAGTCGACGGCGTGGCAGACGGTCGCGGACGAGATCGATCGCTTCAGGCGGTGAAGTCGATCAGCCTCGTGAGGCCCTCTTCGAGGTCGTCGTCGGAAAGGGCGAACGAGAGACGCGCATAGCCGGGGGCGCCGAATGCCTCCCCGGGGACGACGGCGATCTTGATCTCCTCGAGCAGCAGCGCGGCGAGGTCCATCGTCGTGTGCGCCGTCCGTCCGTGCAGGTCCCGATCGAGAAGACCCCGAAGATCGGGGAACGCGTAGAACGCCCCTTCCGGTTCTGCGCAGCGGACGCCCGGAACTTCGCGGAGTAGACGCACCATCGTTTTCCGTCTCCGGTCGAACACGGATCGCATCTCACGGACGGCGTCGAGAGGTCCGTCGACGGCGGCGATGGCTGCTCGCTGGGATACGTTCGCCACGTTCGAGGAGATGTGGCTCTGGAGCCGCGTCGCCGCTCCGACCATCTCGGTCGGCCCGATCATCCAGCCAACCCTCCACCCGGTCATCGCGTAGGTCTTCGCAACCCCGTTCACGACGATCGTCTTCTCCGCCGCGGCGGGCACCACGACCGGGAGCGAGTGGAACGCTGCGTCTCCGTACACGAGGTGCTCGTAGATCTCGTCGGCAACGACCCAGATGCCCCGCTCGGCGGCCCACCGTCCGATCGCAGCGATCCCGTCCCGTCCGTACACGGCCCCGGTCGGATTCGACGGTGACACGAACAGCAGCGCCTTCGTCCGCTCGGTCGTCGCCGCTTCGAGTTGGTCGATCGTGACCTCGAACCCGGAGGTGTCGTTCGTCGGAATCGGAACCGGGACGCCGTCAGCGAGACGGATCGCCTCCGGATAGGTCACCCAGTACGGTGCGGGGAGGAGCACCTCGTCACCCGGATCGAGAAGGGTCTGGAACGCCAGGTACACGGCTTGCTTGCCGCCGTTGGTGATCATCACCTGGGAAGGGTCGACGATCAGCCCGGAGTCTCTCGCCGTCTTCCTCGCAACCGCCTCGCGCAGAGCAGGAAGACCGGCCGCAGGGGTGTACCGGAAGTTCGAGGGGTCGTCGAGCGAATCGCGTGCGGCGTCCACGATGTAGGCGGGTGTCGGGAAGTCGGGTTCCCCGGCGCCGAATCCGATCACCGGCTCGCCTGCAGCACGAAGAGCCTTCGCTTTCGACGTGATCGCGAGCGTCGCCGACTCGGCCACGCCCACCGCACGCCGGGATACCGCTGATGCCGTCATCATGTTCACCTTTGCTGAGAGAACGCTTCACAATAGGCGCAGGCCGTTCCATGCGATAGATTGCGGCCATGGAGCCATTCAACGACTACGACCGATACGACGCGGTCGGCCTCGCACAGCTCGTCGCCGACGGTGACGTCCACCCGCTCGAACTCGTCGAAGCCGCCGCCGCCCGGATCGAAGCGGTGAACCCGACGGTCAACGCCGTGATCTGGGATCGGATCGAAGAAGCCCGGCTCGAAGCCGGCTCCGTCGATGGGGATGGGCCGTTCGCCGGTGTCCCGATCCTCATCAAGGATCTCGTCGTCGAGACGGGGAAGCCGGCGACGTTCGGCTCGGTGTTCTTCCGCAACTACGTCGGTGAGACCACGTCCGAGTTCCGTCGCCGTATCGGCCGATCGGGCTTCATCGATCTCGGTAGGACCAACACGCCGGAGTTCGGCCTCCTCCCGACGACCGAGCCCGTCCTCTACGGGCCGACGAAGAACCCGTGGGACCTGAGCCGCTCTTCCGGCGGGTCGAGCGGCGGGGCCGCGGCGGCGGTCGCTTCCGGGATCGTCCCCCTCGCTCAGGGAAGCGACGGCGGCGGTTCGATCAGGATCCCGGCGTCGGCGACGGGGCTGTTCGGTCTCAAGCCCTCGCGCGGCCGGAATCCCCGGCGACCCGGCTCGTCGATCGACTATCTCTCCGTCGAGCACGCTCTCACGCGCAGCGTTCGGGACAGCGCAGCCTTCCTCGACGCCGTCCACGGGCCGCTCCCCGGCGATCAGTACTGGGCGCCCCCGCCGCGTGGCTCGTTCCTCGAAGCGGCCGCGCGGGACCCGAAGCCGTTGACGATCGCGTTCAGCGTCCGCGATTTCCGCGGCGACCGGGCACATCCGGAGTGCGAGGCGGCCGTGCGCGACACGGCCCGACTTCTCGAAAGCCTCGGACACCATGTCGTGGAAGCCCAACCGGACGTCGACGGGTCGCTCCTGGCGAATGCCTTCATGGAACTCTGGGCGGCGCTCGCGGCGACGGGCTTCGGCCTCGTGCTTCGCGGCGCGTCCGAGCTCAAGCCGGCCATCGGCCGCCTCCGTCGCATCGCCGGCGACCAACGAACCATGCGATTGATCAGCCGGATCGACCAACGCGACGCCGGGAAACCGGCATTCGAGCCGTTCACGTTCGCCCTGGCCGAGCGATCGGGACACCGGTCGCAGGTCGATCTTCTCGAAGCCGAACTGGCGTTGCAGACGATCGCTCACCAGACCGGCGATTTCCTCTCCACGTACGATCTGTTCCTCACGCCGGTTCTCGGCTCACCCCCGGTTCCGCTCGGCTACATCGATCAGGCGCTGCCGTGGGACGAGTTCGTCGACATGATCTTCCGTTACGTGGCGTTCACGCCGCTCGGCAACTTCGCCGGGCTTCCGGCCATGTCGGTGCCGCTCCACTGGACTCCGGACGGCCTTCCGGTGGGCTCGCACTTCCTCGCCCGACTTGGAGACGAGGAGACGTTGCTGTCGCTCGCCGGGCAACTCGAGCGGTCCCGCCCATGGAAGGATCGGAGACCCCCGGAACTCGCCTGACGACACGCACGGCGTTCCGTGGGCCGGAAACGCGCCTATGTGCGCCTACGAGCCCTGGGTTCGCAGCGCGCGGGTGGGCTGGTGGCGCTACTCGGCGGCGGTGCGGCTCCCGAGCTCCCGATCGAGGAACAGCATCCCGTGCGGCCCGCCTTCTGCGAGCGCGAGGTCGTCGAGGATCTGGGAGAAGGTGGCTTCCTCCTCGATCTGCTCGGTCACGAACCAGTCGAGGAGCGGGACCGAAGCGAAGTCCTGTTCGGACACGGCGAGTCCGTAGAGGCTGTTGATCGCCGTCGACACGCCGCGTTCCTGCTCCAGGCTCGTCTCGAACACGTCGACGACGCTGTCGAACTCGGAGGGCGGCGCTTCGAGCGCTCCGAGGAGGACGCGTCCGCCACGATCGAGGACGAACTGATAGAACTTCATCGCGTGCTCGGTCTCTTCAGCCGACTGGGCGTGCATCCATCGTGCCATTCCGCTGAAACCCGCCGAGTCGAGCCATGCCCCCATCGACAGGTAGTTGTGGGCCGCCTGCAACTCCATCGTGATCTGGTCGTTGAACGCGGCGTTCATCGTCTCGCTGATCTGCATCAGGTCTCCTCTCGCTCGATGTGGATGGTACCGGATCTGCAGATAGGCTTCTCTGCATGACCGTCATCGCTGTTCTCGTCACCATCGCATTCACGGCGGCGCTCGTCTGGGCGGAGACCGCCGAATCCTCCGCACTCCGCTGGTTCAAGATGGTCGCTTCGACCGGATTCCTGGCGATCGCCGTGTCCGTCGGTGCCCCTTCGTCCACCTACGGCCGGATCGTCCTGGCGGCGCTCGCACTCTCCTGGATCGGAGACCTCCTCCTCACGTACCGGTCCCGATCGGCGTTCCTGGCGGGGCTGGTCGCCTTCTTGCTCGGCCACGTCGCGTTCGTCGCGGCGTTCTGGTCGCTCGGCATCGGGGTCGTCTACGCAGTGGTCGCGGCCGTCGTCGTCGCGGTGATCGCGATCGTGGTCTTGCGATGGCTCGCCCCGCACGTCGGAGACATGAAAGGCCCCGTCGTCGCGTACGTCGGCGTGATCTCCGTGATGGTGATGTTCGCCTTCGGCGCGTTCGGGAACGGTGCGAGCGTGCTCGTCCCCGTCGGAGCCATGCTCTTCTTCGTCTCCGATCTGTTCGTTGCGCGCAATCAGTTCGTGGCGCCCGACGTCGCAAATCGCATCTGGGGGCTTCCCCTCTACTACCTGGCGCAGATCCTCCTGGCGCTCTCGACCGCGAATTGAGACGGGGGTAGGCTCGGCGCATGATGCGCCTGATGCTGCTGAGACACGGGAAGTCCGATTGGAACACCGACGTTCGCGGAGATCGCGCCCGCCCGTTGAACGGCCGGGGCGAGCGGGCTGCGGCCACGATGGGCGTCGTGCTTGCGAAGATGGGAGAAGTCCCGGACCGTATCGTCTCGTCGCCCGCCGTCCGGGCTGAGGCGACCGCCTCGATCGCCCGCATATCGGGCGGGTGGCCGGCACCCCTCGAGATCGCCGACGCCCTCTACGGCGCCGGGCCGGCCGAAGCGCTCTCCGTGGCTGCACGCTCCGGCGCCGATGCCGATCGGCTCATGCTCGTCGGTCACGAGCCCACCTGGTCGCTCCTGGCACGCCATCTGACGGGTGGTCGGGTGATCGTGAAGACCGGCACGGTCCTCGCCTTCGATCTCGACGTTGCCTCTTGGGCCGAGACGGAACGCTCCGGCGGTGCACTGTCCTACGCTCTCCATCCGAAGATGTTCGACGACGATTGGGACTTCAGATGATCGACCTCCGGTCCGACACGGTTACCCGCCCGACCGAGGCGATGCGTGCTGCGATGGCGTCCGCGCCGGTTGGCGACGACGTCCTGGGCGACGACCCCACGGTTCGACGCCTCGAGGAGCGGGTCGCGGGGCTCCTCGGCAAGGAAGACGCCGTATACGTCCCTTCGGGGACGATGGCGAACCAGATCGCGCTCCGTGTTCACACGCGGCCCGGTGACCGCGTGGTCATGGACGCCGACTCCCACATCCGGGTCCATGAGAGCGGAGCGCCCGCCGCCCTGGCCGGCGTCACGATCGCACCGGTCGCCGGCGATCTCGGCGTCTTCACCCCGGACCAACTCGCCGAAGCTGCTCCCGGCCCCTCGCCGGACTTCCCCCCGGGACTGTTCGATCCGACGACCCTCGTCACGATGGAGAACACGCACAACGAGGCGGGAGGAACGATCTGGCCGCTCGAATCGATGCAGTCGATACAGGCAACGGCGTCCCGCCTGGGGCTCGGGGTCCATCTCGACGGTGCGCGACTCTGGAACGCCGCCGCGGCGACGGGCATCGACCTCGCCACCTACGCGGCGACCGCCGACACCGTCAACGTCTGCTTCTCGAAAGGCCTCGGCGCCCCGATCGGGTCGGCCCTCGCCGGTCCCCAAGAGGTCATCGACCGGGCCCGCTGGTTCAAGAAGATGTACGGAGGCGGGTTCCGTCAGGCGGGGATCATCGCCGCCGGGGCGCTCCACGCCGTCGACCACCATCGCGAGCGTCTCGCCGAGGATCACGCGAACGCCCGGCGCTTCGCCGAGGCTGTGGCCGACATCGACACCCTCTCGATCGATCTCGCCGCGGTCCACACGAATCTGGTCTACTTCGACGTCGCGAACGCCCAGCAGTTCGTCGATCGCCTCCGCGCCGAAGGCGTCGACAGCCTCGCCGTCGGACCGGACCGGATCCGCGTCGTGTTCCATCTCGACGTCTCGGATGACGACACGGTCGAAGCGATCGGGGCGCTGCGGAAGGTCGCGGGCGGCTGAGCGACCCGGCGAAGCGTCAGACGAGAGAAGCGGTGACGACCGCCGCCACCGAGAGCACGATCGTGACGATGACCATCACCGCCACGAACGTGCGGGAGATCCCCCCGTCGTCGAGCGGATTGCGCATCGGCCGAACGTCGGCCACGACCGAATCGAGGAAGTCGTCCTCGTTCGGCGTCGGTGTCGGAGCCGACGGTTCGTCGAAGCTCCCGCCGAGCGCAGCTGCGAGCGGAACGGCGGACACGCTCGAGAACTCCGATGGGGAGTCGGGTCGGAAGAGGACGGTTTCGCCTCCGAGCGTGAGATTGAACGATCCGTTCTTCTCCGGGGCGATGGCGTACTCGGCTCGCGGCCAGGATCCCAGTTGATTGTCACCAGAGGTCAGGGTGACCCACTCGGGGTCGAGGCTCAACGTAGCGGCGAGACCGCTTCCCACATCTCCGGGAAGGAGCACGTCGCCCGTGAACGTCTTCGTCATCGATCCTCCATGTGTGAGTTCCCTTCAGACATCGGCACGAAGCCCCTCTCGGGTGAAGTCGAATTATCGAAAATCTCGGGAACGCACACCGTCGACGGACCAGCGTTCGAAGCGGTGCGCGACGAAGTTCGTGACACCGTCGACGTGTTCGACGACACCATCGATCACCACCCCCACCGCCTTGCGGGCCACCTCGTAGTTCGCTTCCCACACCTGAGGGAGGACGACCACGTTGAGGAGGCCCGTTTCGTCCTCGAGATTCAGGAACCGGACTCCCCGCGCCGTCGAAGGGCGCTGCCGGTGGGTCACGATGCCGCCGACACGGGCCCGCTTCCCGTGGCGGCGCCCTCCGAGGATGCCGACGATCGGTGTGCAACCGGCCGCGTCGAGGGCGCCCCTGGCGAGCGCCACCGGGTGCGTCGTCGAGATCCCCGTCGACCAGAGGTCCGCCTGAACCCGCTCGGCGTCCCCCATCGCGCGGAACGGCGGAGGTCCCTCACCGGGGGGAAGGGGAAGCCGGCCCGGACCGAGTTCGGTGAGGCTCCCCGCGACCCACATCCCATCCCGCCGATCGAGACCGATGGGGTTGAGCGCACCGGACGCGGCGAGCCCCTCATAGGCATCGAGGGGAAGACCGGTCCGCTGGGCCAGGTCCTCGGGCCCGGTGAACGCTCCGCCGAGCATGCGGGCCGCCTCGATCCGCACGATCTCGGCTTCGCCCAGGTTCCGCACGTATCGCAGCCCGATCCTGAGCGCGACCGCGCTGCGTAGCGGATCGTCGACGGGCCCCCGGCCGCGCCGCCAGATGCCGCCCAGATAGTGAGCGACGTCGCCGGCGTCGACGACGACCGGTTCGACGGTGCAGTCGAACGACGACGAGTTCACATCGGGGGGAAGCACGACGACGCCGTGGTGCTGTGCGTCCTGAACGAGCGAGTTCGGGGTGTAGAAACCCATCGGCTGCGCATTGAGCAAGCCGGCGAAGAACTCGGTCGGCCAATGGTGCTTCAGCCAGGCCGCCGCATACACGATGTAGGCGAACGAGACGGAATGGCTCTCCGGGAACCCGAACGACGCGAACCCTTGCAGTTTCTCCCAGATCTCGTCGGCCGGAGGCCCCGTGATGCCGTTGCGCTCCATCCCCGAGTAGACCTCTTCGCGAAGCCGCTCCATGGCCTCGGAAGCCCGTTTGTGCGTCATCGCCTGACGCAGACGATCGGACTGGCCGGGGGTGAAGCCGGCGCAGACCCGTGCGAGTTCCATCAGCTGCTCCTGGAAGATCGGGACGCCGAGCGTCTTCTTCAGGATCGGCTCGGCGGAAGGGTGCGGATACCCGACCGCTTCCTCCCCGTTCCGACGCCGGAGATAGGGATGCACCGACTGACCCTGGATCGGGCCGGGTCGGATGAGCGCCACTTCGACCGCCAGGTCGTAGAAGGTCTTCGGCTTCAGCTTCGGCAGGGTCGCCATCTGCGCCCGGGACTCCACCTGGAAGATCCCGACCGTGTCGGCCCGGGTCAGCATGTCGTAGACGATGGGCTCCTGGGGGATCGTCGCGAGATCGACCTCGACGCCGTGGGCCCCGGCGATGAGATCGACGCTCAGGTGCAGCGCGTTGAGCGCTCCGAGGGCGAGCAGGTCGAACTTGACGATCCCCATCGCAGCGCAGTCGTCCTTGTCCCACTGGAGGACCGACCGATCCTGCATCCTGCCCCACTCCAGGGGAACGGTCTGCCAGAGGGGACGCCGGGAGACGACCATACCGCCCGAGTGGATGCCGAGGTGGCGGGGGAACCCGTCGAGCCGGCGGCACACGTCGACGATCAGGTCGCTCGTCAGCCCCTCGGGGAGGTCGACGGTATCCCCGATCTTCGACGGGTCGCGGCTGTCGAGGTAGCGCGTGAGACCGTTGACCTGGGCTTGTGTGAGGCCGAACGCCTTCCCGACGTCCTGGAGCACGGAGCGGGCCCGGTAGGTGATGACGTTCGCAACCATCGCCGCCCGTTCTCTCCCGTACCGCCGGTAGCAGTACTGGATCACTTCTTCACGGCGTTCCGCTTCGAAGTCGATGTCGATGTCCGGGGGGCGTCCGCGCTCTTCCGAGAGGAACCGCTCGAAGGGGAGGTGGAGACGGATCGGGTCGACCCGCGTCAGGTTGAGGCAGCGGCAGACGGCCGAGTCCGCACCGGATCCGCGGATCTGACAGTAGATGTCCTGTGATCGGGCGAACGTGACGATGTCCCATGCCACGAGGAAGAACCCGGAGAAGCCGAGCTCGGAGATCACGGCGAGCTCGTGGTCGAGGCGGTGCCGGGCGTCGAGATCGATTCCGCCGTCTTCTCCCGGGTACACCGTGCGGGCCCCCTGGTCGACGAGATGGGCGAGGTACTCGTCTTCGGTTGTGAACGCCCCGGGCATGGGGAAGTCCGGGAGCTCCGGTGCCAGGAGATCGAGGTCGAATGCGAGGGATGCTCCGAGATCCGCCGCCCGTTCCACAGCCCCCGGGTAGCGGGCGAACCGTGCGGTCATCTCTTCGGGCGATCGCAGATGGCGCAGGTCGGTCGCCGGCCGGAACCCGTCCGCCGTGTCGAGATCTCTCCTGCCCGCGATCGCAGCGAGAACCTCAGCGAGGTCGGCGTCGTCGCGGTGCGCGTAGTGGACGTTGTTCGTCGCCACGGAGGGAAGGTGGAGTCGTCGAGAGACTTCGTAGAGAAGATCGTTGCGATCGTCGTCGTCCGGCATGCCGTGGTGCGTGAGCTCGATGTAGAGGCGTCCGGGGAAGATGTCGCGGAGCTTCATCGCGGCGGTCATCGCTCCGGCGAGATCTCCGGCCTGTGCCGCCCGGGGCACGGCCCCGTTCCTGCATCCGGTCAGGGCGACGATCCGCCCATCCCGGGAAGCGGCCGCGAGACGCTCGTAGTCGTAGACGGGCCGGTCCTTCTCCCCCTCGAACTGGCCCCGGGTCACGAACCGGCTCAGCGCCGCATACCCCTCCGGGTCGGGGGCGAGCAGAACGAGATGGTCCGATGGGGCGATCCCCACCGGCTTGCTCCCGTGCATCCGCCGGATCCTCCCCCGTCGCGGAGCCGATCCCGGTTCGCGAGGCGAGTCGGATCGCTGCGGGACGACGACGCCCGGCGCCGGTAGGCGACGCGCCATCCCGATCTCCGTTCCGTAGACGACCGGAAGGCCGATCTCGCGAGAAGCGGTGTGCATCTTGACCACGCCGCGGAACCCGTCGTGGTCGGTGACGGCGAGCGCTGCGTAACCGAGCTCGGCGGCACGGGCGACCAGATCCCGCGGGTGCGAAGCCCCGTCGAGGAAGCTGTAGTTGGTGTGTGCGTGGAGCTCCGCGTATCGTGCCACCCGCTCATCGTAATCGAACATGTGTTCGATCGTCCCGTGGGTTCACCGATCGACCAGAATGCCCCCATGTTCGACGGGTACGTCTCCGAAGATCTCACCCCGGAGGAGATCGCACAGCTCCGGCGACGCCGCCTCGTCCGCGCGGCGATCGTCATCGTCGTCGTCGTTGCCATGATCGCGGCGATCCTCATCCCCGTCATCGTCCGGATCGTGCACACGCCCCGACCCCCGGACACCGTGATCGCGCACCACGCGGGGATCGCATGGCGTAGGATGGTCGTATGAAGGAGTTCTCCATCACCCTCGCGAACCAGCCGGGTCAGCTCGCAACGCTGGCTCGCCGTCTCTCGGACGCCGGTGCACGCATCGAATCCCTCGCCGCGATCGCCGAAGATGGGAAGAGCCTCGTTCGTTTCATGGCCGATGACTCCGACGTTGCCCGCCGCGTCTTGCGCGAGGCGGGCCTCAAGTTCGAGGAGCGCCCCGTACTCGACACGTTCCTCCCCCGAGCGGCCGGCGCGCTCGCCGACGTGGCGCAGCGCCTCGGGGACGCCGGGGTCAACATCGACTCGATCTACCTCCTCCACTCGAACGCGGAAGGGCTCCACTTCGCCGTCACCGTCGATGATCCAGAGGCGGCACGCGCCAACCTGCCCTGATCACATCCCGCATTCACTCTCGCCGGTTCGGCTCTGCCCGGCGACGCCTTCTTCGAGCACTTGCCGGACCTTCCATCGGATCCGGCTCACGTTCGGGATCGGGTATCCCCCGGGGGCGCGGCCGTCGTTGTAGGTCGGGGGGACGAACCCGACGGTCGCGATCCGGTCGAGATCGATTCGACCGAGGATCTCCACCATGTCGGGGAGCAGGCTCAGCGGGATGTCCGTGACGACCGAGCGCTCCACCACATCGGCCATCGTGTGGAACGACCGAACGAGGGTGAACGGGTCGGCCTCGTCGACGGCGGCCCGTATGAGGCACCGTTGTCGCACCATTCGCGCGTAGTCGGAGGAGCCGATCCTCCATCGCGAGTAGGCGAGCGCCTCGAGTCCGGTGAGGTGGTTCATTCCCGGCTCGACGTTCACTTTCGCCTTGGGCGAGTCCTCCGAGGGGGCCGACACCATGACGTGGAACGGCTCCTGAACCATCACGTCGACGCCACCGAGGACGTCGATGAGGTCGACGAATCCGGCCATGTTGACCATGAAGTAGTAGTCGATCGGCAGGTCGACGAGGTTCGAGATGACGTCCTTGAGGGCCGCGAGCCCGGGGTCGGGAGTGCCCGGATACGAGCGAGTCCAGTCCTCCGTGTACTGATGGACGCGGTTGAGCATCTCCGGGAAGCACCGGCATGAGACGAATTCAGGACGGTCGGGGATCCCGTCGCCGTCCTCGTCGATCCAGTCGTCCGGATAGCCGTCCTCGTCCTCGTCTACGGCTTCGCGTTCGATCGCCCGTTTCTCGAGTTCGATGAACGAACGCTCGAAACGCCGCGGGAGCGGTACCCGCTTGAAGTTGCGCGGCAGCCCGAACAACGCCGCGTCCCCCGTTTCGACGTCGACGGTGGCAACGATCATCGAATCGGTTCGCAGCCCCTCCCGCCCCGGACCCTCGTCGGCACCGACGAGCAGGATCGTGAGCCGCTCGGCCCCGACCCGCTCGTCGAACGGGGGGAACGGAGCGGCGAGGCTCGGCGGAGCGATGATCTCGACCCATTCGTCGATGGCGTCCGGATCGCCGGTACCTTCCCGGAACACCAGGTTGCGGGTCGAGCGGGTGAACTCGAAGCCGACCGGTCCGAACCAGTCCGGCCGGCCGTCGGGAACTTGAGGCGCCCGGGTGGGTGTCTGGATCACCCTTCGAGGCACCGTTGTGGTCACCGACGGGCTGTCGGCGGTGACGAACACCGTCTCGAGGAGCGTGATCCCGCGGATCGTGTACGAGGCGGCGATGGCATGCGGTGCGACGACCACCACGGCGAGAGCCATGATCGTCACGGCTGCGGCCCGGACGGACGTCCGTCCGCCGGCGAGGACGTATGCATCGGCCACGGCGGCGATCCGCCATATCACGGCGACGACGTTCAGTCCGAGCGAGAGCCGCAGGATCGACGGCCTCACCAGCCAGCCGAGGATCTCCCCGGCCCCGATCGCCCCCATTCCCAGGCCGATAGCCGCAGCGAGGAGCCCGACCGCGAGCGGGGCGACGAAGATCGCCGCCCGGAGGCGATGGCCGGTGTACCACTGTCCTGCGCCGGGGATGACGGCGGAGGCGACCGCCGCGATGATCGGCGACCGGTCCGGCTCGCCCTCTCGTCGTCGACGCTCCGTCATATCCCCACGGTAGGCCATTTCTCGAGATCCGTCGGCCTCACGCTGCGACTACACCATGTCCACTGCGCTGATGGCCCATGCGACTCCGTCCTCCGGGTCCTCCACGGCCAGGTGCAGGGCCCATCCGCCGACGGCGTCCCCGGGATCCCAGAGCACCCACCGGAACTCGTTCGCTTCGGCGAGTTCATCCGGATCGTCCGGCATGTCGTCGAAGCCGAGCAGCGCAGCGAGCACCCACCATGCGAGGGTCCGGCCGATCGGCGTCCCCCTCCTGCTCCCGAATGCCCCGCCGCTCGCACCCGCCCACACCATGGCGGAGAGGGCTTCGGTCATGTCCACGTCCGCCACGCGGGCCCGATGCGGGCCGAGCGTCCGGATGGCGCTGTGGGCGTCGCCCCACACCTGGACCACGTCGGCGTGTCCGCTCGATTCGTCCCACCAGGGCCGCACGAGGCCCATCAGGGCTTCGCCCGGTCCGTCGTCGTCCGTCGTCTCTCCAGGCTCCGGCAGGTCGACCCAGTCGAGCGATGTTCGGTCCCCTTCCGGGAAGTCGACGCCGTCGGATCGGTAGACGGCCGTCGTGTAACGCGGCTCCCACGGTTGGAGCGTCGGAGGGATCTCGAGGATGTGCGCATCGATCGCGTCGGGGTCGACCACGTCGCCCCGAATGGCCCGTTCGTGCGCGATCATCGCTCGCAGCGATGGGATGGTGACGAGCGGATCCAGCTCGTCCCACGTGTGCCTGGACGCGGCGACCTCCCAGAGCGGGCCGGAACCGTACCGGCCTTTCCCGTGCCCGAGGACGGACGCAGCGAACGACGCCGGAGCATCGAGCGCCAGGCGGTACTCGGCGTACTCCGCCGGGCCCCAGACCTGCTTGCCGCGTTCGACGGCTTCCCGGCAGCGATCCCGCACATCCTCGATGCCGGCCCAGTCCCGCGAGGTCACGAGACCGTCGACGTACCGGACGAGCCCGTCCAGATCGCTCGATTCGATCAGCGTCGTCAGCGCATCGTTCTTCACACGCCAGACGTTAGGCCATTCCCACAAGCGATGATCCCGGAGCGGACATCGGCGTGTCACAATGGTCATGGCGGAAGGGGGCAGGTGAATCAGGTAGCCGAAGAGCGAAAGCGGCCGCGCCGCATCTCGGGGTGGAGCGCGTTCTCCGTCATAGGGCTCCTCGGCACGCTCCTGGCGTTCTCGTTCCTGTCGTTCGCAGGGCCGTTCGCGTGGCCATTCATCCTCATCCTCGGAGCGGCCGTGATCTGGGTGAGGCCTCCGGCCCGAGCGTGGTTCGGCCTCATCTCCGGTATCGGAGCGTTCCTGCTGTTCATCGCCGCTATCCATCTCGCCGATGCACCCTGCGACACACCGACGGGCATCGAGGCGCTGCGAACCTCGGGAAGCTGCGGCGGACTCGACTCGAAGCCCTGGTTGATCATCGGGGCCCTCGTCTTCGCCCTCGGGTTCGGTCTCTACCTGTGGGCACGACGACGCGTGATGAAGACCGAGCGGCCCTAACCTGCTGGCACCCTCTTGAAAGGCGCTCGTGGGCATCCGCTGCGGCATCGTCGGTCTCCCCAACGTCGGCAAGTCGACGCTGTTCAACGCGCTGACGCGCGGCGAGATCCAGGCCGAGAACTATCCGTTCTGCACGATCGAGCCGAACCTCGGAGTCGCCCTCGTGCCGGATGAGCGGCTTGCGAAGATCGCCGACATCGTGCATCCGGAGGCCATCGTCCCCACGGTCGTCGAGTTCGTCGACATCGCAGGTCTCGTCGCCGGGGCGTCCCAGGGGGAAGGCCTCGGCAACCAGTTCCTGCACCACATCCGCGAAACGGACGCGATCGCCCAGGTGGTTCGCTGCTTCGACGATCCGAACGTCGTTCACGTCGCCGGGGAGATCGATCCGGTCTCGGACCTCGAGACGATCGACACGGAACTCGCCCTCGCCGATCTGGAAGGTGTCGCACGGGCGATCGACAAGGCCGAGCGCAAGGCCAGAGCCGGAGAGAAGGACGCCGCGGCCGCCCTGGCCGTCTACCAGCGTCTCCAGGACCACCTGTCGGATGGGCGTCCGGTTCGATCGATGGACATCTCGGACGCCGAGCGGCCGATCGTTCGGGACCTCTTCCTGCTGACCGCGAAGCCCGCGATGTACATCGCCAACGTCGCCGAGGACGGTCTCGGAGAGAATCCGTACGTCGATGCGGTACGGCAGTACGCAGCCCACGAAGGCGCCGACGTGGTCGTCATCGCCGGGAACCTCGAAGCCGAGCTCGCCCTTCTCGACGACGAGGACCACGACGAGATGCTGATGGAGTACGGGTTGGACGAGCCCGGGCTGAACAAGGTCATCCGGGCCGCCTACCACCTCCTCGGTCTTCGAACCTTCTTCACCGCGGGCCCGAAGGAGGCGCGGGCGTGGACGGTCCGACGGGGAGCGACGGCGCCGCAGGCGGCGGGCGAGATCCATACGGACTTCGAGAAAGGCTTCATCCGCGCCGAGGTGATCGCCTACGACGACTTCATCGCATACAACGGTGAGCAGGGCGCTAAGGACGCAGGTAAGTGGCGCCTCGAGGGCCGGGACTACGTCGTCCGAGAAGGCGACGTCATCTTCTTCCGCTTCAACCTCTAACGCCCCATACCCAGGGTTCCTGACCCTGTATTTGCCGTCTCCAGCCCGCGGAATGAAGAACCCTCGTGAACCGCGGGCCGGAGACGTCACATAGGGCGCAGAGAACCCTGGGTTCGGGACGGGGTGGGGTAGCCTTGGCGGAATGGTCGGGACGCTTTGGAAAGTCGTGAAGGGGCCGCTCGCCGTCGGGGGCATGCTCGGCGCGCAGTTGGTCCAGGCCATCCAGCGACCCGATCTCGAGAGTCTCACGGACCAGCATCCGTCCGGAGTTTTCGGCGATCCCTCGCTCCCCCCGCTGAAGATCGTCGTCCTCGGCGATAGCACCGTGACCTGCCCCGGGGTCGAACCGCTCGACGCGTGCTGGACCCGGCGGACCGCGATGGCGCTCTCCGACCGCTATCACGTCGAACTCGTCTCCGTGGCCGTCGGCGGTGCGCGGATCTCCGACGTGCGCGGCGAGCAGATGCACCGCGCCGTTCTCACCGGCGGGGACCTCGCGATCGTGTGCGTCGGCGGGAACGACGCGCTGCGCGGTACGCCGGTCGATCGGTTCGAGAACGCCTACGACCACGTTCTCCGCACGCTGACCTCGGCGTTCGACGCGGTCGCCGTCTGCGGCGTCGGCGACCTGGGGACCATCCCCCGCCTCCCTGCTCTGGTTCGGGGAGTCGCACGCGTCCGTGCCCGGTCGATCGATCATGCCATCGGCAGGGTCGCCTCGCGCCACGGCGTTCCGAAGTCCCGCGCCTGGGGCCCGGAGTACACGGCGTTCGAGACCGATCCGGAGGTGTGGGCGGGAGATCTCTTCCACGCTTCGGCCGTCGGGCACGCCATCTACGCCGATGCGGCGATCCCTCTCGTCGAAGAAGCCCTCAGACGCTCGCGCTTCGCTCCGCCAGAAAGTGGCGAATCATCGACGTGACCGTCCCGATCGCACCGGGGTTGTATCCCTCGGGAACGATGATGTCGGCGTACCGCTTCGATGGTTCCACGAACTGCAGATGCATTGGGCGCACCGTCTTCTCGTACTGAGCGAGCACGGAATCCACCGTCCGGCCGCGCTCGACGATGTCCCTCGTGAGACGGCGTATGAGCCGGAGGTCGGCATCGGTGTCGATGTAAACCCGCAGGTCCATCAGCTGGCGCAACGACGGTTCCGCGAGGATCAGGATCCCCTCGACCAGGATGACCGACTCGGGCTCGACGTGCACCGTCTCGGCCGCACGCGTGTGATTGGCGAAGTCGTACACCGGCCGGTCGATCGCACGGCCCTCCCGGAGCGCCAGCAGATGCCCGACCAACAGCTCGTTCTCGAGCGAGTCCGGGTGGTCGTAGTTGATCTTCGTCCGCTCTTCGTACGTGAGGTGCGCCTGGTCCCGGTAGTACGCGTCGTACGGGAGTCGGGCGACGACCCCGGCCCCGACGATGTCGACGACGCTCTGGGCGATGGTCGTCTTCCCGGAACCCGAACCGCCGGCGATGCCGATGATGAGCGGATGTTCGGGATCTTCACCGTGGGGCCACGACGCCGCGTGGCCGAAGTGCTTCTCCAGGTCGAATGCCATGGATTCCGATTCTAGGCCCCCGTCGACCCCCGGTGCATCGCCGGCGCCTTCGCCATCTTCGTTGCCGCTTGTTCGACGGGATCCTCTACCAGAGCGAGCTGATGACGCTCACACTCCCGGAGATCGACGACGCCCAACCGGCCGACGCTGCTCCCGAGCATGGAGAGAACCTCGCCGAGGGGGCGACCGCCGGTGACGCCGACGACGCCTTCATCACGATCGACCTGGGGTCTCCGCAGGACATCGCCGGCGTGGAGTTCCTGACGCGGACGACGGCGGACGACTCGGCGACGACGATCACGTTCTTCGTGACGGTCGACGACGGCGAACAGTTCGGACCGTTCACCGCCGGCACTCCGGCCAACCCGGAGTTCAACGCTGCACCGTTCGTCGGGCAGGTGCTCCGTTTCGACGTCGAGAACAGCACCGGAGGAAACACCGGTGCGATCGAGATCCGGGCGTTCGCCCCCGGGTCCATGTCCGGGGACGCGGGGGGCTGACCTCTCCCGCTCCCGGTGGTCAGCGAAGTGTGATGTCCCCCGACATCGTGTTGATCGACATCGTGGCGGGGATCGACGGCGTCTCCCCCGAAGGCTCGACGAGATTCCGGAACTTCCCCGACCTCGTTCGTATGTCGGCGTCGATCGCCATCCCGGGCGCGAGGCCGACGTCGAGATCGCCCGACATGGTCCCGACCTTGAGCGACGAACCGGAGAATCGGCGGATTCTGACGTCGCCGCTGGTCGCGCTCACCTCGATCGAACCGTCGACGGTCCCGATCGAGGCATCTCCCGAACTCGTGGCGATCGACAGCCCTCCCCGCGCCCGGGCGACCCGGACGTCGCCGGAGGAGGCCGCGAGTTGGGCCTCCCCCGCGAGATCGCCGATGGCGATGTCCCCGCTCGCGGTCTTGATCCGGACGCGTCCGCTGCATGCGTCGACGTCGACATCTCCCGAAGCCGCTTTCACGTCGACGTCCGACGTGGCGACGGCGAGCCGGACATCCCCGGAGGCCGTCCGACAGTGGAACGCCGTTCCCTGCGGCACGGTGAGCCGGATCGTCGGGCCCCGTCGGAACCACCTGCTGCTGCCGCGAGAGAAACGGATCGACACGATGTCTCCGGCCTGTGTGACGTCGAACAAGCCCGTTTCCCGGTCGGCCCCGTCGATCACGACTCCGATGACACCCGGGGCTCCCTCGACGGCGACGATGTCGACCGACGGCGTCTCGACGACGACCTGCGGCCGATCCCCCACGGTGAACTCTCTCTCGAACTGGTTCATGTCTCGATCGTCCCCGTGTATCGCCGGCCGGTACGGTGTTCGCGGGCTTTGCTCGCCAGAGTCTTGACGACGTAGGTGTTCATCGAGTCGCCCGCCTCTCCTGCCGCTTCTTCGATGGTCGTCTTGAGATGATCGGAGAGCCGTAGCGTGATGCGTGCCTCGAGATCGTCCGTGTCGACCGGAGGGGACTCGTCCGCGGCACGAACCGCGAGGACGGGGACGCCGTGTCGCAGTTCGACGGCGACTTCATGACCGGGGAGTTGGGCGTCGGCCTCCTCCGCCGCCTGTGAGGCGAGCAGGCCGACGGCTCGCTCGATCGCCGGCCCGAGCGCGACCATCAACGCGTCGGCTGCTTCGGTCACCGCCGGATCATCACCTGCGAGTCGGAGCTGCGCTTCGAGCGCACGCTCGATCTCCGTCGTTGCAACGGTCGGATCCATGTTCCCTCGCTTCTCAATGCCCGTCGCCGGACCGGATGAGGCGCAGCGACGAGCGGCGCCGCTCCTCTTCGTCCCATCCGCACGACGTCTCGATCATGACCTGCACGACTTCCGGGGTGTTGTACCAGAGCATCGGGGCTCCTCTCTCCGTCACCCGTCATCGGGCGACATCGCCATGATGTCATAGTGACATCATTCTGTCAAGATCTTTCGATCCCAGCCGGGAACGCCCCGCTACACTGGAATCGACCACTCCGGGGAGTTCGGGAACGCCGAACTGAGAGGGCGGCCGATTCAGCATCGCTGTGAACGCCGTTGACCCGCCGAACCTGATCTGGATCATGCCAGCGGAGGGAGCGCGTGGAACGCTACACCGGCCGAGCAATCATCCTCTCGGGCGGAGACCCGCTCGAGAAGATCGCCGACGTCACCATCCCCGAGCACACACTCGTGATCGCCGCAGACAGCGGGCTCGCTCACGCCGGTGAACTCGGGCTGACGGTCGATCTCGTCGTCGGCGACATGGACTCCGTCGATCCTTCCGTGCTCGCCGACGCGGCAGCGCACGGGGTCATGATCGAGCGTCACCCGACGGACAAAGACCGCACCGACCTCGAACTGGCCGTTCATGCAGCGATCGATCGGGGGGCGGGCAGCATCACGATCATCGGTGCGCACACGGGACGCCTCGACCACCTCCTCGGAGCCATGGGGCTCTTCGCCGCCGTGGCCCCCCGTCTCGACGAGCTCATCTGGTTGGATGGGATCACCGACGTCATCGCCTGCTCCCCCGGGCGAACGATCACGGTCGCAGGCAACGCAGGCGAACAGGTATCCCTCATTCCGACCGGGTCCGATGTTCACGGGATCGCGACCGGCGGCCTGCATTGGCGGCTCGACGACGAGACGCTTCTCGCCGGGTCGACCCGGGGCCTCAGCAACACGATCGAAACCCCGCCGGCCTGGGTACGCGTCGGCGATGGAACTCTCCTGGTCCTGCACGAAAGGAATCCGTCGTGAAACAAACCGTTCTCGTGGCCGTGGGGGTCGTCATCGCCTTGATCGGCGCCTCGTGCAGCAGCAACTCCGGCACATCCGAAGAGGTCGTCCTGATGACCCACGAGTCGTTCGCCGTCTCCGACGGCGTGCTGGAAGCCTTCACCGAACAGACGGGCATCACCGTCACGGTGCTGCGCTCGGCAGATGCGGGGACGATGGTCAGCCAGGCGGTCCTGACGAAGGACCACCCGGTCGCCGACGTGATGTACGGGATCGACAACACGTTCCTCGGCCGGGCCATCGACCAGGATCTCTTCCTCCCCCACCGCGCGGCCGCGATCGACACCGTTCCCGAGTCCTACCGGGATCCGGAGGACCGTGTCACCCCCATCGATTTCGGCGATGTGTGCCTCAACGTCGATCCGGTCGGCCTCGCCGACCGGGGCCTCGCGTCCCCGTCCTCCATCGCGGATCTCGCCGACCCGGAGTACCGCGGGACGCTCGTCGTCGAAGATCCGTCGACCTCGTCACCGGGCCTCGCCTTCCTCCTCACCACGATCGTGACGTTCGGGGAGGGCGGCGACTACCCCTGGCAGGCCTACTGGAGAGATCTCGTGGAGAACGACGTGCGCATCGTCGCCGGATGGGACCAGGCCTACTACGGGGAGTTCTCAGGTGGATCGGGTGAAGGTGAGCGCCCGATCGTCGTGTCCTACGCCACATCCCCGGCGGCCGAGGTCTACTTCGGCGAGCTCGACGAGGCGCCGACGGCGATCGTCGACGACGGCTGCTTCCGGCAAGTCGAGTACGCCGGCGTGCTCGCGGGAACCGAGGCCGAAGCCGCAGCCGGCCGACTCGTCGATTTCCTCCTCGAGCAGACGTTCCAGGAAGACATCCCGTTGAACATGTTCGTCTTCCCGGCTAATCGAGAGACGCCGTTCCCCGATCTGTTCACCACCTACGCTCGGTCACCGTCGAACCCGATCGTGATGGATCCCTCGTTCATCGGGGAGAACCGTGAGCGCTGGCTCGGCGAGTGGGCCACCGTCGTGCGATGAGATCGCGGCGCTCGCTCCTCCTGCTCGCGGCGATCCCGGTCGCCTATCTGACGTACTTCTTCGTCTATCCGCTCGTGACGATCCTCGCGACCGGGCTGCTCCCCAACGGCCGGTTCGCCACCTCGGCCTTCGTCGACGTCATCGCCGACCCTGCGATGAGATCGGTCGCGTGGTTCACCCTCTGGCAGGCGGTCGTTTCCACGGTCCTCACGGTCATCCTCGGCCTGCCCGGCGCGTACGTCTTCGCACGGTACCGGTTCCCGGGCCGGTCTCTCCTGCGGTCGCTGACCCTCGTCCCGTTCGTCCTCCCTACGATCGTCGTCGGCGTCGCGTTCCTGTCGTTCCTCGGACCGGGAAGCCCCCTCGGCCTCGATCTCCGCGGCAGCATCTGGGCCATCCTCATCGCTCACGTCTTCTACAACCTCGCGATCATCATCCGCGGGGTCGGCGTGTTCTGGGAGCAGATCGACCCGAAGATCGAGGAGGCCGCCCGAACCCTCGGCGCCGGGCGCATCCGCGTTCTGCGCGAGATCACCCTCCCCCTGCTCCGACCGGCGATCCTCTCGAGCGCGGCTCTCGTGTTCCTGTTCACGTTCACGTCGTTCGGCGTCATCCTCATCCTCGGCGATCTCCGACACACGACGCTCGAGGTCGAGATCTGGCGGCAGGCGACCGCCTTCCTTCGCCTCGATCTCGCAGCGGCGCTGGCCGTGCTTCAACTCGCCGGGGTGACGGCGATCCTCCTGCTGTACGGCAGAGCGCGAAAACGCGAGACGGGCGACCTCCCGCTCCTCCCACCCGCCGAGGTGGCACGCCGCCCACGCACCGCGGGCGAGCGGCTCCTCGTCGCCGGAACCCTCGCGATGCTCCTGGCGATCGTGGTCACGCCTCTCGCCGTCCTGGTCTCCCGCTCGCTCAGCACGGCCGACGGCATCGGCCTCGCCAACTACGTACATCTCATCAACCCGCCGCGGGCCTCCGCGCTGTTCGTCTCACCCTTCGACGCGATCCGCAACTCCCTCGGATTCGCACTCCCCGCCGTCGTGATCGCCGGAACGATCGGCCTGCTGTCCGCCACGGTGATCGTGTCCGGTCGCGGTCGCGGCGGCGGTGTCTTCGACACGATGCTGATGCTCCCCCTCGGAACGTCCGCCGTCACGATCGGCTTCGGTTTCCTGGTGGCCCTCGATCGGCCGTTCGATCTCCGATCCTCCCTGCTCCTCATCCCCATCGCGCACTCCCTCGTCGCGATCCCGTTCGTCGTCCGCAGCACTGTGCCGGTGATGGACGCGGTGCAGCACCGGTTGCGCGAAGCGGCACTCGTTCTCGGCGCTTCCCCGCGCCGTGCATGGCGCGAGATCGACCTGCCACTGGTGGCGCGGGCCCTCGCCGTCGGCGCTCTCTTCGCGTTCGCCATCTCGATCGGCGAGTTCGGGGCGACGTCGTTCATCGTCCGGCCCTCGACCACGACGATCCCCATCGCCATCTTCCGGCTCCTGGGTCGACCGGGAACGTTCGGCGAGGCCATGGCCATGGCCGTCGTCCTGATGGTGATCACCGCCGTCGCGGCGTTGGGGATCGAAGCCATCCGCGGCAACCGAACCGGGGGTGTGTGATGCTCGAGGTATCCGATCTCACCGTCCGCTACGGGACCGAGACCGCGCTGGACGGCGCCAGCCTGGTCGTAACGGATCGATCGATCCACGCGCTCATGGGCCCGTCGGGATCCGGCAAGTCGACCATGCTGCGCACGATCGCGGGCCTCGAGCATCCGGACGGCGGCGACGTCAGATGGGACGGCACCTCCGTCGTCGACGTACCTACGCATCGGCGTGGATTCGGGCTCATGTTCCAGGACTACGCGCTGTTCCCCCACCGGACCGTGGCGGGGAACGTCTCTTTCGGCTTGCGCATGCAACGCCTCGACGCGGACACGGTCCGCAGGCGGGTCGAGTCGGTCCTGGACCTCGTCGGCCTCCCCGGCTACGAGAACCGAAGCGTCGGAACCCTCTCCGGCGGTGAGCGTCAGCGCGTGGCGCTCGCCAGAACGCTCGCCCCGCGCCCCCGTCTCGTGCTCCTGGACGAGCCACTCGGCGCTCTCGACCGGTCGCTGAGAGAGCATCTCCTGATCGAGATGCGCTCGATCTTCACGAAGATCGAAGCCACCGTCCTCTACGTGACCCACGACCGCGACGAGGCGTTCACGATCGCCGATCAGGTCGCGATCATCCGGGACGGCCGCGTCGTGGCGGACGACACGCCCGAGGGACTGTGGCGCCGCCCCCCGGACGTCTGGACGGCGCGCTTCATCGGCCTCGAGAACCTCTGCACGCTCGCGGGACTCGCCCGGCTGGGTCTCCGGCCACCCGCTGCTGAAGCGACCGCGGGCGCCGTTCCGCCCGAGGCGATCACCCTGTCGGCGGACGGGTCGAAGAGCGGCACCGTCGTGGGATCCCACTTCCGGGGCGGCGCCTACCGGGTCGAACTCGACGTCGGAGCCGATGCGCTCCTCGTCGCGTGGTCCCCGACCGGCCTCGAATCCGGAGCACAGCAGCGGTTCGAGATCGCTGCCGGGTCGGTCAGGTGGTTCGTCGACTGATCAATCCAGGAGCTCGGTCGTGGACACGACGCTCCCGAAGTCGGCCTCGATGTTGAGCGCTGTGTACCGGGCGATCTCACGCGCCCGGTACACCTGATGGTTGGCGCCGCTGATGTCGAACGTGTGGGTTGCGTCGAGCACGAAGAGCAGCTCGAATCCCAGATCGCTCCCGACCCGGGCGGTCGTCTCGCAGCACATGTTCGTCTGGATGCCGCATACGGCGATCCCTGCGACTTCGTGCTCGCGCAGCCATTCGCCGAGGTCCGGAGTGCCGTGGAACGCGGAGTGCACGGACTTCGAGACGAGGAGGTCCGGGGAACCGGTGATCACGTCCTTGAAGGCGTTCCCCGGTGTTCCGACCTCGAGTGGTGAGCCGACCGTCGTCGAGTCGTGCCGCACGAACACGACCGGCCACCCGTGATCGCGCCAAGCCGATATCAGACGGCCGACGTTCAGCTCACAATCCGGGTTGTTCCGATCGCCCCAGTACGCGGTGTCGTCGAACCCCTTCTGGACGTCGACGACGATGAGGGCCGTCGCACCCTTCCACCCGCTCACGAGTAGAGCATCGGGCCGAGCTTGGCGAACTCGTCTCGTGCGGAGAACGGAACGATGTACCCGTCTTCGACCCGTATCTCGTCGATGTGCTCGACGACGTCGTCGATCGTGAGCGGCCCTTCACGCTCCGGGTGTTTGAAGTAGCCCTCGGTGAGTCCGATGAACACCCGGCTCACGGATCCGCCGCCGACCGACCACACCTCACCGGTGAGCCGGTTCTCCTCGGACACCAGGTAGGCCACAGCGGGGGCGACGGACTCCGGGTCGAACCGGTCCGCCATCTCCCCGAGGATCTCTTCCGTCATCCGTGTGTGAGCGATGGGCGCCACCGAGTTCACGAGCACGTTGTACTTGGCTCCTTCGAGCTTGAGCGCGTTCATGAGACCGATGAGGCCACCCTTCGCCGCACCGTAGTTCGTCTGCCCGAAGTTCCCGAACAGGCCGGACGCCGACGTTGCGAAGATGATCCTGCCGTACTGCTGCTCCTTCATGATCTTGAAGGCCGGCATCGTCACGTAGAACGCTCCTTCGAGGTGCACGGCGAGGACGGATCGCACATCCTCCACGGTCATGTTCACAAGCGTCCGGTCGCGGAGGATCCCGGCGTTCGATATCACGATGTCGAGACGACCGAACGACTCGACCGCGCGGTCGACGATGGCGGCTCCGCCTTCGGGATTCGCAACCGAGCTGTACTCGGCCACCGCCGTGCCTCCGGCGGCCCGGATCTCCTCGACGACGGCGTCGGCGGCTCGCGCGTCCGACCCCTCTCCGTGTACGGACCCCCCGAGATCGTTCACGACGACCGCAGCTCCCCGCGAGGCCAGCAGGAGCGCGTAGGCACGTCCCAGTCCCCCACCTGCTCCGGTTACGACGGCAACTCTGTCCTGGAAGTCGATCATCGCTGCTGCTCCTTGTCTGGTTGAAGCTCGAACCCTAGTGCTCTGTCCACGAACGTTCGGGGTGTCGATGTCGAGTCGGGGGCGTTGCTCGCAAGGCCGCAGGACGAAGCCGCATTCGGGAATGCGTCGAGGACGAGAACGCCGCGAGCGGCGTCCCCGGCCGACAGAACAGCGCAGAGGTTCGTGGACAGAGCAC
>JAOZRW010000022.1:0-24123 GCA_029939995.1 Acidimicrobiia bacterium
GCCCCCCTGCGTCGCTCCGCTCCGCGTCCCCCCAGCACACTGGGGGGACGGGGATGAAACCGCTCTCCCCCGACCGCGGGACGCAGAATGCGGCACTACGGTTGACGGTGGATCACAACAGACACTCGGAGGCTGAGGAACCATGAACGCTGTAGAGAAGATCGTGTACGCCGAAGAGCGGGTCGCCGGGCTCCAGGATTCCCTGCAGGTCGTCGAGGACGTTCTCGAGAAGGCCGAGCAGGTGGCCGTCGCCGGTGAGAAGGCGAGTCGTTGCGCTCGCCGATCCCTGCGGGTCCTCGTGATCCTCGGGGTGGTCGTCGTCGGCGTCGTCGTCGCCAAGAAGCTGATGGACCGTCGGGCGGCCGGCCTCGCTCCCGAACCCGAGGTCATCGACTCGAGCGAGACCGACGAAGAGGCAGTGGAAGAGGCCAACTCCGACGAGGATCCGGCCGTCTCCTGACACCCGTCCTGCCCCGACCGCACCGTCTCGCTATCGATCGGCGAGATACGCGTCGATCGCTTTGCGCATGCCCGCGCCCCTGTCGATGAACCAGTCGATGTAGTCGTCGAACTCGCCGGTGCGCGAGATGTGCCCTTCGCGGTACTCGGCGATGCGCACGGCGCGCCGCTCCCGACCGGGGTCTTCGAATTCGAGACGATGCCCGTAGGCCTCCTCGATGACGTCGCGATGCGCCTCGAGCTCTCGAAGAAGCTCGAGGTTCGCGCTGCGGCTCCCGCGGTTGATGTAGAGCTCGTGACGGAGAAGCCGGTTGCGGGCGAACGACGCCGACAGCGACGCACCCCGGATCGGTGACGGTGTGGTGAAGTAGCTGCGCGGCTCCGGCGACCGTCCCCGGCCCCAGTCGAGACCCCGACGCTCGAGTTCACTGAGGTACATGGTCCAGAACCGCAGATACGTCTCGGTGCGTAGCTCCCGACTCCCCCGGTCGCGACGGCGACGCTCCGACGACCTGTCGCGGCGAGAAGATTCGCCCCCCGAGAGGCGTCGGGCAAGCGACACGATGAGCGCCGCGTCCTCCGACGACAGCGTCGGCATCAGCGCCTCGAGTTCGGCAAGCGCTCCCGAACGGCTGAAGGCCCGCGCTGCAGCCGGCTCCGATTTCGCCGACGTTCTCGCTGCCCGCAACGAAGAATCCTGGACGGCGGGCGGCTCCGCGGCCATGTCGTCCGACCACCGCTGTTCCAGGAACGCACTGGGGAGGACCATCGAGCCGTCCGGTGCAACGGGTTCGTCTTCGACGTCTCCGTTGGCCCGGGCGAGCAGCTCCGCCGCTTCGACGCCGAGAGCAGCCGCCAGTGCACGCTGCACCGTGATCGACGGGAGCTTCTGCCCCGACTCGATCGCGGAGAGATACGAGTACGAGATGCCGGCCGCTTCGGCAAGCTCTTTCCGGTCGAGGCTGTGTTGTTCGCGGGCCCGGCGTACGACCCCGCCGTAGGCGGCGAGGAAGACCGGGTCGCTGCTCAGCTGGTCGCCTGACATGGTTTCACCCTATCACACAAAATTACTCCTTGCATTATTACTCTGAATGTAGTAATATACTCTACAGGTACGATACGACAGGGAGGCTCCGTGCAGCAAGATTCCGCACTCATCACCTTCGTCCTCGACGAATCCGGTTCGATGGGCCCGATCGCCCAGGCCGCCAGGGACGGCTTCAACGAGTATCTCCAGGAACAGATCGCCCACGGCGGCGACACGTGGTGGACGCTGACCACGTTCACCAATCGGCCGCACACCCGGTTCGCCGTGATCCCCGGCGCCGAGGTGCGTCCCCTCGGAAACGACTACTCCCCCCACGGCACGACCGCCCTGTACGACGCCGTCGGTCGCGCCATCACCAAGACGCGGCAGTACCTCGAGGGGCAAGGCGACGACCGGCCGTCGGACGTCATCTTCGTGATCCTCACCGACGGGTTCGAGAACGCGTCGCGGCGGTGGACCACCCGACAGGTCTTCGACCTCATCAGCGAGGCGGAGGAAGCCGGCTGGCAGTTCGTGTTCCTCGGCGCGAACCAGGACTCGTGGTCCGTGGCTCAGGGCATGGGTATCCGCAGGGGCGCCGTCGTCGACTGGGCGCCCGATCGGGCGGGATACTCCCGGGCGATGTACGAGCTCACCGATGCGACGAACGCCTACCGCCGGACCAAGCAGCAGCAGGCCCGCTACCGCGACCGCCGCAAGAGGTAGGCGGCACGGAAGTCTTCGGAAGGACACGACGAGGAGATACATGAGAGCACGAAACGACAGAACGGCCGGCGTCCTCGTCGGTCTCGCGGCGGGAGACGCCCTCGGAGCGGGTTACGAGTTCGGGCCGGCGTTCGACGGGCCGGTCGAGATGAAGGGCGGCGGCCCGTTCGGATGGGAACCGGGCGAATGGACCGACGACACCCAGATGGCGATCTGCATCGCCGAGCAGATCGCGACGGGAGATCTCGACCTCGACGCGCTCGGGGATCGTTTCATCGCCTGGGCGAGCGAAGCGACCGACGTCGGGAACCAGACCCGGGCGGTCCTCTCGACCGCGATCGACGGTGCCGACCTCCCCGCGGTCGCTGCCGACCGCTTCCGCGATCGTCCACGGAACTCGGCGGGGAACGGCTCGCTGATGCGCACCGGGCCGGTCGCGCTCGCCTATCCGGGTGAACGCGACCGGATCGCCGAGGCTGCCGCCGACATCTCGGCGCTCACCCACGCCGATCCGCTCGCCGTCGACGCCTGCGTCCTCTGGAGCCTCGCCGTCTCCGATGCCGTCGACACGGGAATGATCCCGGGCATGCACCGCGGCTTGAGCTACCTCCCCGCCGACCGTCGGGACCGGTGGGCGGAGATCATCGACGAGGCAGAGGAACGGCCGCCGGGCGCGTTCACACCCAACGGGTTCGTGGTCACCGCGTTCCAGGCGGCGTGGTCGTCGATCATCCACACGCCGATCCCCGACGAACAGCCGTCCCGGCACCTGCCGGCGGCGCTCGAGAACGCCGTGCGCATCGGGAACGACACGGACACCGTGGCGGCCATCGCTGGGACGCTGCTCGGCGCCGTGTGGGGCTCGTCTGCGGTGCCGCTCGCGTGGAAGGCGGCGATGCACGGATGGCCCGGGTACACGACGCGGGATCTCGTCCGGATCGCCATCCTGGCCGCCAGGGGCGGCAGGAACGGCCGCACGGGGTGGCCGTCGGCGCCGGATCTGCGGCCCCGCTACGCCCGCGACTATCCCCAGGAGCCGCTCGCCGTCGCGTTGCCCGACGACCCGGGCGTCCTGATCGGCAACGTCACCGGCACCCGGATCGCCGACACCGACGTCGTCGTGTCGCTCTGCCGCATGGGGTCGGATCCCGTCGGACCGCAGCACGTCGACGTGCGCCTCATCGATTCCGAACGGCCGGAAGCGAACCCGCATCTGGACTTCGTGCTCGACGACACCGCCCGCTACATCGCCGACCGGCGGGATGCGGGCGAGACGGTGTTCCTGCACTGCGTCCGGGCCCAGAGCAGGACACCCACCGTCGCCGCGGCCTATCTGGCCCACCGGCTCGGGATCTCCGGCCCGGACGCGCTCGAGCGGGTCCGGGAGGTCCTCCCGGCCGCCGAGCCGAACGCGGGATTCCTCGAAGCGCTCGACCGGATCACGACCCGTACCATGACCGACCGGCCGGACTCCGGGGAGGCCCAATGACGATGTATCGACACGACGACAACGCGACGTTCGACGCCAGGAACATCATCCCGACGCGCCACACGGGGATGACGCTCACACCCAATCCGTTCGTCGACTACCGGGACCGGTACCGGGGAGCGATGCTCGGCACCGCCATCGGCGACGCGCTCGGCCGCGCCGCCGAAGGCCGGTCGCCGGGGAACATCCGCAGGGCGTTCGGAGAGCTCACCGACTTCCGGCCGTGGCCGGGATGGACGGGCGGGCCGACCGGCACGTTCACCGACGACACCGAGATGGCGCTCTGCATCGCCCAGTCGCTCGTCGAGCGTCGGACGGTCGATCCCGGCGACCTCGCCGACCGGTTCCGGGCGTGGGGAAGGATCGGGCGGGGCATGGGCTCCGCGACCAGGGCCGCCTGCCGCCGGATCGGTGACGGTTTCGCCTGGTACGAAGCAGGATCCGACTCCGCGGGGAACGGCGCCGCGATGCGAGCCGCCCCGATCGGGCTGTTCGACGCCGTCGACATGGATGCGCTGGCCACAGACGCGGCCACGACGGCGGTCGTCACGCACAATCACCCGACCGCCGTCGCGTCGACGGTCATCACCGCGTACACGGTCGCGCATCTCCTCCACACGCCGGTCGGACGCTTCGACGCCGACGAGCTGCTCGCCGGGATCGTGGAGGTCATCGCCGGAGTCGAGGACCCGGCGCTTCCCGAACGCCGCGACCCCCGGTCGGTCGTGACGCTCGTGCAGCGGATCCGCGACGTGTTCGCGATGCGGGACCGCAGCCTCGAGGAGATCTTCGCCCTCACCCGCAACGGGGCGTTCGTCCTCGAGTCGCTGCCCGCCGCCTTGGCAGCGTTCCTGTCGTCGCCGGAGGACCCGGAGCGGATCATCGTCGCTGCGGTGAACGGCGGATACGACGCCGACACGGTCGGTGCGATGGCCGGAGCGTTCGCCGGCGCCTATCACGGCGAGTCGAGCCTCCCCGGCCGGTGGGTCGGTGACGTCGAGTTCCCGTCCGGGTTGAAGGGCGTCGCCGACGAGCTGCTCGGCCTCACCGGCATGGGGCCGCTCCCGACGCCGATCGAGAACCCTGCGGCGGACGAGTACGACCCGATCGTCATCGACGGTCGGCGGTGGATCACGCAGGTTCACTCGGACTCCGCGGTGCTCCAGCCCGACGAAGCGCACGACATCCGCCTGATGCCGCACCCCACCGCAGCGCGGGAGCTCGTCCGGTAGCCGACGCGGTCGGCGACCCGGTCCGTCGATTCCGTCGACCGGTGCGGAGATGCGCCGATACGATCAACCGTGAGGAGGTGCACGATCGCCCGTCACGCCACCCTCAGGTTCTACGCCGAGCTGCGGGACTTCCTCCCGCGCGAGTTCCGTGCAGGCACGGTCGTCCGGAGCTTCGATGTGCCCGGCAGTGTCAAGGACATGATCGAGGCTTGCGGCGTCCCGCACACCGAGGTCGAGCTCGTCATCGTCGACGGCCGGTCCGTCGACTTCTCGCATCTCGTCGACGACGGGGAGCGCATCAGCGTCTACCCGGTGTTCGAGTCGTTCGACGTCACGCCGATCGTGAGAGTACGGCCGGAGCCGCTGCGCGACGTGCGGTTCGTGGCCGACGGTCATCTCGGTCGGCTCGTGCGGTATCTCCGGCTCCTCGGCTTCGACACGCGTTCCGACCCGGGATGGGACGACCCCGAACTCGTCCGCATCTCGACCGGGGAGCACCGCATCCTCCTCACCCGCGACGTCGGCCTGCTCAAGCACGGGGCGGTGACCCACGGTTCGTTCGTGCGTGCGACCGATGCGAAGGATCAGATGATCGAGATCGTCCGACGGTTCCACCTGGCGGGCCGGCTCGATCCGTTCACACGCTGCGTCGCCTGCAACGGAACCCTCGAACCGGTGGCCAAGGAAGAGATCGCCGATCGGTTGCCGCCGGGGACCCGCCGTCACGTCGACGAGTTCGTCATCTGCACCTCGTGCGACAAGGTCTACTGGCGCGGCGCCCACCACGGCGAACTCACCCGGATCGTCGAGACCGCCCGCCGGGCGGAGGACGGGTGACGGCGGAAGGTCTCTGGGTCCCCCTGCGTCAAGATGAGCCGGACATTGTCGGCGTTGAACACGAAGGAGGTGCCGTCGACAGGCAGGATCGCCACCATCGACGTGAGCCGGGTTCCGATCTCCACCCGGTCCGCGTACCGCTCCGCTAGTTCGACGCGATCGACGCGATCTCGATCTCGCCGTTCACCCGGACCTGGCCCGGGGTCGCCCACTCGTAGCGCTCCGCATCCGTGTACTTGCGTGCGAGGTCGTCGATGAGCCAGAACCCGTCGGTCACGAACTTCGTCACGGTGCCGCGCAGCACCCAGTTCTTGTAGTCGTCGTCCACGGTTGTGAACGACAGCCCGACCCTCGGGTCGCGGCGGATATTCGCCGTCTTGACCCGCCCGTCGGCGGTCGAGAAGGTGATCGTGTCGCCGTCGCGTCCGACCCAGATGGCCGACACGTGCGGCGACCCGTCGGGCATGATGGTCGCCAGGTGCACGATCACCTTGTCGTCGAGTGCCCGTCTCAGTTCGTCGGGGAGTTGCATGCCGGTGCCTCACTCGTGAATGTCTTGCTTTCGGCCAGCGTACCGGTGTGCACCGTCCGACCCGTAGGACGGCATGGATACGCGGAAGCGGGCGGCATCGGAACCGCCCACGCCCGGCGTTCGCCGCCGAGGGCGTCGCCGTCGATCGAGAACGAAGCGGCCACCGCACCGCCAATGGCGTCCGCCCGCCTTCAACGGCAGCGCGACGGTCTATCGCTCTGAGGTTTCGAAGATCACGCTCTTGCATCTGACGGCACCTTCGGCCTTCGCGAACTCTCCGACGTCGACGGGGATGATGGAGTCGACGTGCTCTGCCATCGCGAAGATAGTTCGCGGCGCTGAGGCGTCCATCAGCAGCGTGTCGCCCACGCCCACGAGGTTCGCTCCCTGCGGCTCGTCCGGATGGGCCTCGATCAAGCGAAGCCCTCGGTTCGCCAGATCGGCATGCGCCGGGTAGACGATCAGCGTCTACCCGGTGTTCGAGTCGTTCGACGTCACGCCGATCGGAGCGTGACGTGGTTCCGACCGGCGATACCGCCTACCGCCGGATCTTCCCGCAGATCGTGCAGATGTGGGCGCCCGCTCCCGATGACACGGCAACGCGGTGCTCCCAGGTGTGCACGTGCTCCTGCCCGCGAAGGGACTCGTCGATCGGTACCCGGTCGAGGCCGAGGAGGTCGTATCTGCGGGCGATGTCGATCGCGCGGATCCAGAGACGGTTGGGTCCGTCGTCGGGCTCGTCCTCCGCACCTTCATCATCATCGGCGAGCTCCGTGATCGGCCCGGGTTCTCCGAACGGCTCCGGCTCGGCGCCCGGACCGGCGATCGCCGCCTCGGCGACAGCTATTCGCTCCTCGAGAGGAGAGAGAGGCGATGCTTCCAAGGACGGCTCGGCTTCATCGCGTGCTCGACGCTCCGTTGCTGCGGTGTCGCTCTCCCGGCGCTTCGCTTCACGGCGTGCGGCCTTCTGCGCCGCTCTGGCTTCCGCGGCCCCCTGCTTCGCTGCCTGCTTGGCTTCGTCAGCTTCCTGCTTCGCAGCCTGCTTGACTTCTTCAGCCTCCTGCTTCGCAGCCTGTTTCGCTTCCCGGGACGCTTCCTTCTTCCGACGCTTGGTCTCCTTCTCCGACTCGGGCTGCACGATCGAGGGGTGCCTACCGAACGTGTGGGGGCCGTCGGGTACGAAGATGAGCCGGTCGCCTTCTGCGATGAACTCGAACGAGACGTCGTCGAGGCGCCGGATCGTCACCATCGATGCGAGCCAGGTGCCGATCTCCGCCCGGCCGGCGCGCATCGTCACCTCGAAGTCGTCGATCGTCAGCTCGACGTCGAGCGCGTCGGACTCGCCCGGCGCCTGCACGGTGCCGGATGCTACGAGTCTCGATTCACCGCCCGGCGCGTCGTCCGAACGCGCCGAACCGGGTTTCCTACGCGACACATCACTCATCTCTGTCGAAGACGGTCATCTTCATCTTCGACGCTCACCGGCCCCTACTCAAGAGGCTTCGCCCCGGCGGCGTGAGCGATCGTGCCGCTAGGGTTCGACGCGTCACCCATCCGAGGAGCAGCCGTGGACACCTCACGACCACGACCGTCCGGTGGCCTGCCGGCCACCGCCGGCACCGGGGCAGAGCTCGACGAGACGCTGGCGACCCGACGGACGGTCCGCGATCTCACAGGTCCGCCGCTCACCGACGGCGAGATGTCGGCGCTCCTGTGGTCGGCCCAGGGGATCACACCGGCGGGGAACCGCACGGCACCATCGGCGGGCGCCACCTATCCGATCGAGCTCTACGTGCTCACCGCCGACGGCGTCTTTCACTACCGGCCGCACCACAACGACCTGGATCCCGTCTCGAGCGTCGACGTGCGTCGCACCCTGTACGACGAGGCGGTCGGCCAGGAATCCGTGCGTGACGCGCCCGCCGTCTTCGTCGTCACCGCCGTCTTCGCCCGCACCGCGGCGAAGTACGGAGACCGGGCGGTCCGCTACGTCCACATCGAGACCGGCCACGTCGCTCAGAACCTCCTGCTGCAAGTCACCGCGCTCGGCCTGGGCACGGTCCCGGTGGGATCATTCGACGACGACGCCGTCTCCGAGATCCTCGGCCTCCCGGCCGACCACGAACCCCTCTATCTACTCCCCGTCGGCCGCATCGCTCCCTGACGGCCGTCGCGGCTACGGTGGAAGTCGAGAGACGCATCGAGGAGAACGGGGTACCCATGAGCGCGAGGGAACAGATCCTGATGGCCGAGGAGAAGGTCGCGGGCCTCCAGAGTCAGCTGAGCACCGTCGGGGCCGTCCTCGAGACGGCGGAGCAGATCGTCGTCGAGGGTGAGCAGGCCGGCCGGCGATGAAGCAGCGGACGTCTCCTAGCGCGACCGACGCGAGATGACCCGGCCCCATCCGGCGAGCCCCGACGTGAACGTGCGTACGATCGGATGATGAGCAATCCACGGACACGCGTCGTCCTCCTCGGCACCGGCACACCGCGCACCGAGCCCGGGCGTGCCGGGTCGTCGACGGCCGTGATCGTCGACGACCGCCCTTACCTCTTCGACTTCGGCCCGGGGGTCGGTCTGCGTCTCTCTGAGGGATACGAACGCGGCATCGCCGGACTCGCCATGTCCGGGGTGACGAGGGCGTTCCTCACCCACCTGCACTCCGATCACACGCTCGGTCTTCCGGCGTTGATGCTCACGCCGTGGATGTTCGGGCGGGTGGAGCCGCTCGAGGTGTACGGGCCGCAAGGGACCGCGGCGATGGCCCGGCACGTCGCAGAGGCATACGCATCCGACGTCGCCAAGCGCTCCTTCAACGAGCCGCACACCGACCACGGCCACGAGATGATCGCTACCGACATCGTGCCCGGCGTCGTCTACACGGACGACCTCGTCGAGGTCGAAGCGTTCGCCGTCCGGCACGGCGACTGGGTCCCGGAGATCCACGGCCCGTACCCTGCGATGGGGTACCGGATCACCACGCCCGACCGGACGGTGGTGATCTCCGGCGACACCGGCCCGTTCCCCGAGATGGTGGACACCTACGCCGGCTGCGACGTGCTCGTCCACGAGGTGTATTCGACCAAGGGCCTCGCCTCCCGGCCGGCCGGGTGGCACGCCTATCACGAACGGTCGCACACGTCGGGGGCGCATCTCGGCCGCATCGCCGCCGAAGCGAAGCCCGGCGTTCTCGTCCTCACCCATCAGCTGCTCTGGCACGCCACCGAGCGGGATCTCATCGACGAGGTAGCCGCCGTCTACGACGGGCCCCTCGTCTACGGCCGGGACCTCGACGTCGTCTGAGTCCCGCCGACCCGACCTTCGCGGCGGCAACGACCTGTGCCGACCTGCACCCCGCAGCGGGCTCCTTACACTGGGACACGGAAGCCGAGAGAGCCGCGTTTTCCCGGGCATCGGCACGGCCGGGGCTTCTGCATCTCAGAAAGGGCAGCGCACATGGCATCGACGATCATGAGGACACGCGGCTCGTGAGCGCCGCGATCCGTCTCGAAGAACTCACCAAGAAGTTCGGTTCCCTCGTAGCGGTCGACGGCCTCACCGTCGACATCCGGCCGGGCGGCGTCGTCGGCCTGCTCGGCCCGAACGGGGCAGGCAAGAGCACGACGATCCGGATGCTGCTCGGGTTGGTACGCGCCACGTCCGGGACGGCGACCATCCTCGGCGAATCCGTCGATCACCCCGACCGGTACATGGGACACGTCGGTGCGTTGGTTGAATCTCCCGCCTTCTATCCGAAGCTGTCCGGCTACGACAACATGCGGTCGCTCGCCGCCCTCGACGGACAGCCCGACGGGCGTATCGACGAGGTTCTCGAGATCGTGCATCTCACGAGCCGTCGCGGCGATCGTGTCGCCGAGTACTCGCTCGGGATGAAGCAGCGCCTCGGTATCGCAGCTGCGCTGCTGCGGGACCCCGACATCCTGATCCTCGACGAACCGATGAACGGCCTCGACCCGGCGGGAATCGTCGAGATCAGAGGTCTCCTGAAGGAATTGGGCGATGGAGGCAAGACCATCCTCGTGTCGAGCCATCTCCTCGCAGAAGTGCAGGCGGTGGCGGACCGTGTGATCATCATCAACCGGGGTCGTCTCGTGTTCGAAGGTGATCTTGCGTCGCTTCTCGAGAGAGCCGCGCATGAGGTGATCGTCGCACCGGACAAACCGGAAGATCTCGCCGCCCTGGCAACGACGTTCGAGCAAGCGGGCTTCGCCCCGACGGTCGAGGGGAGAACGATACGGGTTGCCGATGCCGTCGACGATCCGGCACGACTCAACCGGCTCGCCTTCGACAACGGCATCACGCTGGCCGAGCTGCGGGTCCACGACGAGGATCTCGAAGCCGTCTTCCTCCGGATGACCAACCGGGAGATGGGCCTGTGATCCGTTCCTACACATCGGAATGGATCCGATTCCGCAAGACCGCCCGGGTCGGCATCCTCGTCATGGTCGGACTCACGGCGCTGATGAGCGTCATGGTCTTCCTCGGGGACGAGGGCATGGGGCCCGGAGGGAGAGGACACGGCGGGCCGCTCGGATCCGCCCCGGATCTGACGGCAGCCGACGGCGCCGTCGGAGCGATCATCGCTGCAGCCACCGTGATCGGAGTCGTCTCGCTCGCTCTCTTCGCTCTGAGCGTCGCCCGGGACTTCGAGTTCGGCACGATCCGCAATCTGCTGGTTGCCGAACCCCGCCGAGCCACCCTGCTCACGGGAAAGCTTCTGGCGGTATCGACGTACGTCGTCATCGGCGTCGCCGCATCGGGAATTGTCGGTGCTCTTCTGGGCCTCGCCCTCGCCCCCGGCCGCGACATCTCGACGGCGGCATGGACCGTCGGTGCGACGGTCGCGACCGTCACCACAACCGCCATCGCCGCGCTTCTCTACGGCCTCGTCGGGGCGGTGTTGGCCATGCTCACGCGATCGGCGGCGATATCGATCACGATCGGAGTCGCCTATCTCCTGATCCTCGAGAACCTGCTCGGAATCGTCTGGACCGAGGCCGGCGAATGGCTCCCCGCCGGCGTGTTCTCGGCACTCGCAGCAGGCGGAACCGCCTCGGTCTCGTTCGAGCGGTCGGTCGTGCTCGCCGGCGCCTATGCGCTGATCGGCCTGGCCGTGATGTACGTCGTGTTCGTGAGGCGAGACGTCACCGACTGATCCGATCCGCTTCTGAGGCCATCCGACCGGGCCCGTACGGGACGCGAGCGGGAGACCTCCTCATCCCATGGCTCCTTCAAGGCCGAGGTAAGAGGCCGCACCCCGGCACGAGCTTTCCACGAGTGCGGATCAACCCGTTCAGCGCTTGTTCAGCGCCTGTTGATACGTTCGCTCCACCAGCGGAATAGGCCCGACGGGGGACGGCGTCGCGGGGATCGACGGCGCCGGTTGGACGATCGAAGGAGTCGCGAATGTCAACAGAATCGTTGCGAAAGGGCCCGTCGCTGCCCGGGGCCGGCGGGAGCCGCCGGTGGTCGAGACGCGGGCTCGGCACCGGGCTCGTCCTCGCCGCCGCGGTCGTCCTCGCGGCATGCGGAGGCTCGTCGGACGACGCTCCGGCCACGACGGCCGCTCCGTCCGGGACGGTGGCTCCGGCCCAGCCCGCTACGCCTGCGGAGCTCACCGTCGGCAGCCCGCTCAGCTTCGAGATGCCCGCCGAGACGAACGACGCGACGTTCTCGTTCGACGTCCCGGCCGGCGCGGTTGTGGCCGTGGCATCCACGGGCGACGGCGGCAACAGCTCGTCGATGTTCGTGACCGCCGGGCCCGCCGGGCAGGCGGTCTACCGGGTCGAGCTCAAGCCCGGAGAGGTGGCCGACGACTACCGGTACGTCACCGCGTCCGACGGCGGAGGCCCCTGGACGCTGACCGTCGAAGGCAGGTCGGGGGACACGGTGACCCTCGCCGTCGACACGCCGCTCCAGGCCGACGGCGGCACGCCGGGAGACGCCGGCGCCGACCAGGCCGATCCGAAGGACGTCGAGCTCGGGGTGGCCCAGACCGCCCTCCTCGGCGACGACGACGTCGAGGACTGGTACCGGATTCCGCTCGCCGGCGGCGACGTCGTCGCTCTCACGGCGAGCCTGCCGCCCGGCGCGGGCGGGTCGAGCCTTGCCGGAGACATCGTCTACAACGGCAGCCCCGTCGCTTCGTTCACGGTCGGCGAGGGTGGTGAGGAGACGGTCCGCCAGATCTTCTCCCAGGACCAGACCGGCGAGGCCTACTTGCGGCTCAGCGGCGTCGGCGACTACTCGTTCACGATCGAAGCCGGGCCGCAGCAGGACGGCGGGACCGACGGCGACGCGGGCGGCGACCTCGCGTCGGCCAAGGAGGTCGCATTCGGGACGATCGACGGGATCCTCGGCGGCGAGGATGCCGAGGACTTCTACGCCCTCACGCTCCCGACGGACGCGGTGCTCACCGGCGAACTCACCGCGGCCGCCGACGCGGCCGGTGAGCTGCGGATCGAGTTCGCCTACAACGGATCGCAGATCGCCCGGTTCAGCCTCGGCGCCGGGCAGGTCGAACCGTTCACGTTCGCCCACGTCAACAGCGACGGCGACACGCTCTTCGTCCGGGTCGCCGGGATGGGCGGCGCCTACACGCTGCAGCTCGCCGCCGAGACCCAGCCGGACGGCGGCGGAGGCGGCGACGCCGCTTCCGAGGCCGGTCTCGCCACCGAGGTCGAGCCCGCAGGGAGCTTCGACGGGATCCTGAACAACGCGGGCAGCATCGACCCGAGGGACTTCTACCGGTTCACGGCGGCGGCCACCGGGATCCTGCCCATCAGCCTCGCGGTCGACGCCGAGGTCGGAGATGACGTCAGGATCCAGGTCAAGGACGAAAGCGGGGCCAAGGTCGCGGACTTCACGGTCGGCCGGGGCGGGTCCGGGTCGGCGGAGATGGACGTCACCGAAGGCGTCGTCTACGTGATGGAGCTCGTGACGCCCCGACAGGCCGCCTACACGGTCACGTTCCCGTGACCGCCGGACGGGGCCTCGTCGGTGGGCTCGTCGCGGCGGCCGTGATCGCGGTCGCCGCGGCCCCGCCATCCGCGATCGCACAGGTGTCCGGACCCGTCGCCGACGGGACGTTCGCGGGGGACATCATGATCGACGGCGGGTTCATCACCTCCGATGATCGCTTCACGGTCGAGTACACCCTCGACGGCACCGGACCGATCGAGGTGACGCTCGTCGACGGCCGGATGGACGGCACGTTCGATCTCCCCGGCTCGGGAACGATGATCGGCACGAGCCCGGACGGGGCGTTCACGATGGACGGGACGATCGACTTCCGGATCGCCGGCACGGTCGGCGGCCCGCCGGGCGCCTACCGCATGGAGGCCACCTACGACTCGACGACGCAGGTCACGATCGGAGCAGGCGGCGTGACGACGTCGGCGAGCGACACCGCGTCCGACCGGGCATCCGAGGCGCTCACCGACGTCATCGTGCTGTGCGACTACCTCCTCGGCCGGTTCGATCTGCGTATCGCCCAGGAGATCGAGGGAACCGGCATGCTGCGCGAGACGATCAGCGGCTTGTTCCAGGCGACCACCCGGTACACGCACGAGGAGCTCGCGGCGGAGATCGCCGACCTGCGGTCCGACGTCAACGCGTGGGCGGCCGAAGGGGCCCCCTACGGCCCGGAGCTGGCATGGTCCGAGGGAATGGACCTCGTCCAACGGTCGGCCGAGCTCCAGCAGCAGATGAGCGAGCCGTCGCCGTGCCCGAACGACGCGCGTTTCGTCACCGAGGTCACTCTCGCCGCACAGGACGTGCTCGGCGAGATGATCGACCTCTACCCCGGGACCACGGCGATCCCCGCCGCGACGCTCGCGCTCGCATCCGGAGCGATCGGGGACGGCGCAGCCAACCCGGCCGCCGCGCAGGCTCTGCAGCAGAAGATGCAGGTCGATCTCGCCCAGCGGTTCGCCGACGTCGACTTCAACAACTCCGACGCGTTGATCGACATCGCGACCACGGCGCGCATGATCGGCGTCGACTCGTTCCAGGCGGAGCCCGCCGGGCCCGTCTTCACGCCGGGGGATCTGCTCCTGCTCACCGGAGCCGGGGAATGAGACGGCTCCCGATCGGCGTGATCCTGTCGATCGGCCTCGTCATCGCAGCGTGCTCGAGCGGCGGAGCGTCGTCGGCGCCTGTGGGATCCGCGGACGATCCGAACTCGTCGACGACCACGACGGCCGCGTCGTCGGGCACGTCGCAGACGACCGTGCCGTCATCGACGACAACGACCGTCGCCGAGCCCGGACCGCCGTCCCTGGCGCTGCCGGGTGCGCCACCGCTGGTGCTGCTCACCGGCTCCGGAGGCGGGGTCAGGCCGCTCCTCGAGTGGGAGCCGCTCTCCGGCGCCGTCCGCTACGTCGTGACCGTGTACGCGGAGACCGGCGGGCCCTACTGGGCGGCGGAGACGGTCGATCCGAGCCTCCAGGTCGGCGACCCGGCGCTCCCCGACGATGCGATGGGCCCGAAGATCGCCGACGGCTACGCCTGGTCGGTCTTCGCATTCGACGACTCGGATCGGCTGATCGCATCGAGCGAGCTCCGCACGATCTCGCCGTGATCACCGCTTCGACCGGGTAATCGACACGCATGCCGCATCGAGCTCGTAGCCAGCCGCTTCGGTATCCACGCAGGTCGTCACGACGACGGTGGCCCGATCCCCGACGTACTCGCGGCCCGGCGGCCCCTCGCCGATCGACGGCGAGCGCACCCACCCGGCCAGCGCCTCGTCGTAGAACGACACGAGGCGGTCGAGGTCGCCCAGCGGATACACGAGCGAGACGGCCACGAACGCGGCCGACTCGTGCACCGCTGTCACCCGTCCGCCGGGAGGAACGGCGATGCCGAGGGATCCGGGGATCGACGGCGGTGTGTGCCCGGAGCGTTCCTCTGCCATGGTGGTCGGTTCCTCCCCGCTCGACGATCCGTCCGCCGACGCGCCGGCGGTCCGTTCCCCGTGCCGCCGCGGCGTCGCCGTGAGCACCGGCATCCCCCGGGCCGGATCCGGCTCCGTCGCTAGGGTATGGGATGCCGCTGAACGACCCCTGAACGTGCCGGGGGTGGCAGACGCTCCGGGGAGGGACGTCACGATCGACCTTCATGCTCGCCATCACGCGGACCTCGGTGTCCTGGGCCCGCTGCGTGTCGTCGCGTCGGACCGCGAGGTCCCGATCACACGGCCCGGCTACCGCCGGACGCTGTCCTGGCTGCTCTTCGACGCCGGCCGGTCCGTCGACCGCGACGTCTTGATCGAGCGGCTCTGGCCGGACGACGTCCCCGAGACGGCGCGCAACACCCTCCAGCACTACGTCTCCGGTCTCCGCAAGGTCATCGGGCGCGACCGGATCCGGACCGTCGACGGCGGCTACGCGATCGACCTCGCGGGCACCCGGGTCGACGTCACGGAGTTCACGACCCTCGCCGAAGGTGCGCACCGGGCATCGCGCGACGGATACGTCGAGCGGGCCGTGTCCCTGTCCGACAGCGCGCTGGCGCTGTGGAGAGGCCGGCCGTTCCAGGACATCGCCGAGACCGACGAAGTGACGGTCGAGATCCGCCGGCTCGAGCGCCTCCGTCAGCAGATCGACGAGATCCGCCTCGCGGCGCTGATCGACATGGGGTCACCGGAGCTGGCGATCCCCGACATCGAATCGCTCGTCCTCGCTCATCCGCTTCGCGAGCAGTTGTGGGAGCTGCTGATGCTCGCCCGCTACCGGATCGGTGAACAGGCCGAGGCGCTGCGGGCGTTCCGGGAGGCGAAGCGACTCCTCGCCGACCGGGTCGGTCTCGACCCCGGGCCGGGCCTGACGCTCCTCGAGCAGCAGATCCTCCTCCAGGATCCCGCCCTCACCGACACGGTGGCCACGCGGCGCACGAACCTCCCTCCCGCCGAGTCGCCGTTGGTCGGCCGGACCACCGACGTCGACGCGTTGACGAGCCTCGTCGCGGCAGGCCCCGTGGTGACGATCACCGGATCGCCGGGGATGGGCAAGACGCATCTCGCGACGGAGGTCGCCCGCTCGATGCTCGACGAGTTCGAGGACGGCGTGTGGCTCGTGTCGTTGCGTGCCGGGGCGAGCCTGTTCGACGTCATCCGCGCCGTGTCGGAAGGGGTCGGAACGGACGCCGGCGGTGACTTCGACGCCCTCACGACACACCTCAGGCATCTGAACGCCCTGATCGTCCTCGACAACGCCGAGCACGTGGCGGAGGCCTGCCGGCGGATCATGGCGTCGTCGTTGCGCGGCGCGCAGGGCCTGCACTTCCTCGCGACGAGCCGCTCGCCGATCGGGATCTCATCCGAGACGGTGTGGCGCCTCCGCGGGCTCGAGACGCACCTGAACGACGGCGAGGCGCTCAGCCCGGCGGCGGAGCTCCTCACGAAGCGGATTCAGATGATCGAGCCGACGTTCCGGATCTCGGGCGCCAACACGCCGAAGCTCAACGACATCGCCGCGAGAACCGACGGTGTGCCGCTCGCCATGGTCCTCATCGCGTCGTGGCTCCCGGCCGTCGGCCTCGACGAGGTGCCGGACGTGATCCACTCGCGATCCGGGACACCGAACGGTGACGGGCCGACGACGATCGAAGACGCGCTCGACTGGAGCTACCGGATCCTGCCTCCGAACGACGTCGACTGCTTCGACAGCCTCGCGATCTTCGCAGCATCGTTCGATCTCGACGCCGCGTGGGCGGTCGCCGGCCCGCATCTCGACCGCGGCCGGATGATCGGCGTGATGGCCCGGCTCGTCGAGGCGTCGCTGCTCGAGACGATCCGGTCCGACGACGGCGCCCTCCGGTACCGGCTCCTCATCCCGATCCGGGACCACGCCCTCGGTCGGCTCGAAGCGTCCGACCGCTACGGCGACGTGATCGAGGCGTACACGGACACCTACCGGCGGCGTGCCCTCGAGTTCGCCGCCCGGGGAGCCGGTCCGTCCGGTGTGCTCCTCGGCCCGGTGGATCTCGACATCGCCGACCACCGGGCGGCGATGCGGATGGCGCTCGACCGGGACCGCCCCGAGGTCGCTGCGGACATCGCGGCGTCCCTCACCGACTACTGGTTCGCCCGGTTCCTCGCCGACGAGGGCCGTCGGTGGCTCCGCTCGGCGGCCGACCACCCCGATTCGGCTCCGACACCGTTCCATTCGTGGGCTGCGGGGTTCCTCGCCTACCTCGACGACGACCGGGCCGCCGCCGAAGCCCACTACGTCGAGAGCCTCGAAGCGGCACGTTCGGCGGGTGACGACGCGGCGACCGCCCGCTCCCTGTTCGGCCTCGGACGGGCCCGGCTCTTCGGGACCGCCCGAGAGGACGGGGCCCGCCACATCGAAGAGGCGATCGGGCTGTGGGGTGACGACCCGGCGACGTTGCGTCTCCGCACCGAAGCCCACCTGCTTCTCGGGATGCGGGCCGTCCGTCTCGGAGCGGAGCAAGATCCGCACCTGACGGCCGCGGCGGAGCTCCTCGACGGGGTCGTCGACGCCGGCCTCGCATCGTCCCTGGCCCGGTACCGATCCCTGGCGGCATGGAATCGCGACGAAGCTGACGTCGCCCGGGACCTGGCGCAGACGGCCGTGGCGCACGCCCGGCGGGCGGGCGACGCTCCGAAGCTGTGCGGGGCGTTGTCGCAGCTCACGCTCGCGTTGCATGCCGGCTCCGATCCGTCGGGTGCCGGCCGTGCGATGCTGGAGGCGCTCGATCTGGTCGCCGATCGGGACATCGTCGATCTCGCACAGGTCCTGTCCGGCTGCATCGGCCTGCTGATCGCCTCCGGCCACCGCGAGGAGGCGGCCGGCGTCGTCACGATCCTCGATCGTTCCTACGAGCGTGTCGGCCTCGACGCCCCGGAGGACGATCTCGCCATGGTCGCCGGCTGGCGGAAGGAACTCGTCGGCGTCGAAGACGCTGACCGGGGCGTGCCCGGCCTCGTCGAGCGGGTGCGTGCGGCGCTCCTCGAGATCACCGCCGCCTGATCGCCCGAGCGAAGTCGCCCGTACCGGGACACGCCCGTGAGCGAACGCGAGGGACGAGCCACGGGCCGGTCGGCCCGTCGAAACAACGCGACCGGCTCCTCGCCGCGTCAGCAGTCGGTGGCGTCCCTCAACGCCCGGCAGGTCTCGGCGAGCCTGACCGGTCCGAGCTTCGCGACGAACCGGCGGAACGACGCCCGGGGCAGCGTGTGAAGGTTGTCGAGGTTGACGTAGCTGGTCGTCGGAACGCCGTCGACGGGCGTGAGTTCCACTTCAGACACGACACCGCGTCTCGTCCGCGTCAGTGCTGCAACGACGACCGAACCGATCCGGTCGGCGACCGGATCGCGGGTGAGCACGAGCACGGGCCGGTCACCACCCGGCGTCGCGGCGAACCAGATCTCACCCCGCTGCATCGACCCAGTCCGTCCAGTCCTCTGCCGGGCCCCAGTCGGCGATCTCGCCGAGCGCCCGTTCGTCGGCGGTGAGCGGCCGGGCCAGCCACGCTTCGGTGTCGTGCTCGGAACGCAGACGTGTGAGGTGCCGGTGGAGGGCATCACGCAACAGTTCGGAGCGGTCGACGCCGAGGCGCTTCGCCCACCGCGTGGCATCCGCAGCTTCCTGTTCGTCGACTCGGAAACTCATCATTGTCATACAGCCAATCTAGTTCGTATTACATATCCGTCAACGGATCATGCCCGATGACACCAGTGCTCCAACGTCACCGAACGTATCAGCACCTCGTGACAGATTCGTCGTTGCCCGAGTGACGCCGTCGGCTCAGTAGCGGTTGTACTTGGCGTCGAACGCGGCGTCCGAGGAGAAGAAGAACACGAGCGCTTCGACGAAAGCGACCATCGCCGGGATGAACGTCCAGAAGAACAGCAGGTAGAGGATGCCGAGGCCGGGCTGCCCGAGGTAGAAGCGGTGGATGCCGAAGCCGCCGAGGAACAGGGCCAGCAAGCCGGCCGTGATCCGCGACTTGGGAGAGCGGACGACGATCGGACGCTGGCGCACGCCGCAGTGCACGCAGATCTCGGCACGGGGATCGATCGGTGCCCCGCACGCCCGGCAGAAGGATCCGGGCACGGCCACGTCGACGTTCGCTGCTGCGGCGGTTCCCTCCCCTGCCGCCGCGTCGAGCAGGCCGATCCGCAGGCGGGCGGCGGCCACTCCATCGTTCCAGGCTTTCTCGTCGTCGGGGTCGAAGAGGAAGAGAACGTTCCCGTCGTCGATCTCCGCCGGGTCGGTGACGTCGCTCAGCGAGACGTCGGCGAGCGCCCAGTCGGCAACGAGACTGTCCCCGACCCGGACGACGACACGGTCGTCGGGCGTGATCGTCACCGTTGCCCGCGCCGCCGCCGACTCGTCTCCCCTGAGCCAGATCCGGCCGCTGTGTTCCATCGGTGCTCCTCCGTACGAGCCGAGAATAGGCCGGCGGCACTTCTGCTCGGAGGGCCGGCCCGATCGCCGGCCGGCCGTTCGCGCCGGGATCGGGCACATTCCCGATGGTCGTCGCCGCCGTCCGGCGCGATGATGCGATGAAGGAGGTGAACACGATGTACAGCTTCAAGTGGTGGATGCGGGTCGGAGGTGCGGCCCTCCTGTTCCCGCTCGTCTTCGCCGTGGCCGGCGGGATCGCGCTCATCGTGTGGGCCAACAATCTCGACGTCGATTACGTGCTCCGGCAACGCGGGTACTCGACGTTCGTCGTGACCCTCACGCTCTACGCCGTGAGCGCCGGACTGGCCGGGTTGATCACCGCCGCGGCCGCCGGGGTCCGCCGATGGTGGGTTCTCGGCACCGCGCTGGTCGCCGGAACGGTGAACGCGGCGATGTTCGCCATCGTCGAACCGTTGCACGACGGCGCAATGGATGAGCGCTACTGGCTCGTCGCCTGGCTCGTCTCGACGGCGGTCATCATCCTGACGGTGCTCGTCGTGCCCAAGGACCAACCCCACGCCACGACGAGCCACACCGCCCACCTCGCCGGAACCTGACCGGCCTGTCGCCACACGGTCGCACGCCGACAACAGCCGGAACGAATACGCCGGATAGCCGATCGCCCTATGCGAGCACGGCTTCGATCTGCTCGAGTGCCCAGTCGATCTGTTCGCGGGTGATCACGAGCGGTGGGGCGATCCGGATCGTGGACCCGTGTGTGTCCTTGGCGAGCAGACCGCGCTCTTTGAGCGCTTCGACGGCCGCGTGGGCGTCCCCCGCCTCCGGGTCGAGTTCGATCGCGAGCATGAGGCCGCGGCCGCGAACTTCCTTGATCTGATCGGAGCGGATCCCCCGCAACTGTTCCAGGAAGTAGGAGCCGAGACGGTCGGAGTTCTCGATCATTCCCTCCTCGACGAGGACCTGCAGGGCCGTGCGGGCGACCGCGGCGGCCAGCGGGTTGCCGCCGAACGTGCTTCCGTGCTCCCCCGGCTTCAGGACCCCGAGAACGGCATCGTTCGACAGCACCGCCGAGACGGGGTAGAACCCGCCGGACAGGGCCTTGCCGATGAGGGTGACGTCGGCTTCGATGCCTTCGTGTTCCTCGGCGAAGAGCCGCCCGGTGCGGCCGAGGCCGGTCTGGATCTCGTCGAGGATGAGCGTGATGTCGTGCTCGGTGCACAGTTCCCGGACGCGGGGGAAATACCCGGAGGGCGGGATGTTCACCCCGGCCTCGCCCTGGATCGGTTCGACGAGGAACGCGACGGTGCGCGGCGTGATCGCCGCTTCGAACGCGTCGGCGTCGCCGAACGGCACGACCTTGAAGCCGGGGGTGAACGGTCCGAAGCCCTGACGGGCCGTCGGGTCGGTGCTGAAGCTCACGATCGAGATCGTCCGGCCGTGGAAGTTGTCGGCGCAGACGATGATCTCGGCTTCGCCGTCCGGTACGCCGCGCTGCTCGTACCCCCACTTGCGCACCGCCTTGATCGCCGACTCGACCGCTTCGGCGCCGCTGTTCATGGGGAGGATCCGGTGGGAGCCGGTGAGCGCGGCCAGTTCCTCGTACAGGAGGGCGAGCTGGTCGTTGCGGAACGCCCGGGACGTGAGCGTGAGACGGCCGGCCTGTTCTCTCATCGTCTCGAGGATGCGCGGGTGGCAGTGCCCCTGGTTGACCGCCGAATACGCGGAGAGGCAGTCGAGATACCGGTTCCCGTCGACGTCCCAGACCCACACGCCTTCGCCGCGTGTGAGGACGACGTCGAGCGGCTCGTAGTTGTGGGCGCCGAGTCGCCGCTCGGAGTCGATGAGGTCGGCTGCCTTCTTCATGATCCTCCGATGGTCGATGCCGGACTCAGAATACGAACTCTTCGTTCTCGATGTTCGTCGAGCTCCTCGCGCTCGGCGGATCTGCGCTGCCCCTCCAGTCGGAACCCGATGCTTCCCGGCCGTCGCTCGCCTCACGTTTCGGGGATCTCGGCGACCGGGCCCTTCCCCGGGGCTTCGTTCTCTGTGGGGTCTGAGGCGGCGACGATGCGGACTTCGGGAGGACGCGTTGTCGGATGCACGCGGTTGGGGAGCACCGGGATGGAGGTCTCCGAGATCTGTCTCGATCCTCGACGCGACGTGGGAACGCGGCGTCAGCTTCATCGACACCGCGAACGTCTGCGGGTCGGGCCGGTCCGAGACGTACATCGGTGAGTGACCGGCCGACAAGGACCGCGAGGACTTCGCGCCCGCGAGCAAGGTGTTCTTCGCCCTGTCGAGGCGGCAGCAGATCGGTCTCTCGCTCAAGATCGTCCTCGCCGAGATCGAAGGGACCCTCGACCGGCTCGGAACCGACTACCTCGACGTCTACTACATCCACGGCCGGCACGAGGCCTCTCCCCCGAAGAGGCGCTCGCGGCCCTGAACCACATGGTCCGGGCGGGCAAGATCCACTACCTCGGGGTGAGCAACGTCACCGCGTGGCAGCTCATCCTCGCCTGCTAGATCTGCAAGGCGAACGGCTGGGCTCCGATCTCGGTGATCCAGCCGCGATACAGCGCCACGGATGAAGGCCCGACTTCGATTCAGGGGCAACCCAATGCGACGCCGAGTCCACGGCAGACGGCATCCATCTGAGCTGGTGTGAAGGCGTTCGAGACCCGGCGTTTCAGGTCGCTTTTGGAGATCAGCACGATCTCGTCACAGAGCACCCGTCCCACGACCGTCCCCTGCCGCTCGATCGGCACGATGCTGTCGATGTTCGGCGGGTTCGGCGAGGTGGTGATCCTGGCGCCGAGAACCGTGCTGAGGTTCCGGTTGCGGTGCGGGTTCGACACGATCACATAGGGTTTCTCCCCGTAGTCCGTGTCGACCCACCACACCTCTCCCCGGTTCACCGGCGTCATGAGTCGAGTAGTTCGAAGAGCCGGTCGAGATCCTCGTCGGTCTCGCCGGCGATCGGCGCCCCCATGGCCGGCTGCCGGTACGCCGGTGCCGGTTCGTCGTCGAGAACCTTTGCGAGATCCGCGTATGCCTTCTCCTTCGCTGCCCGATCGACCATCAGCGCACCCAGGCCGGCCAGCTGATCCAGGCGTGCCGATTCGCTACGGGCAACCGGCTCGCCGAGAAGCTCTTCGAGCGCGGACTGCTGCAGGGGATCCATCGTCAGCGCCTCGGCCGTGTCGATGACGAATTGCCGGAACGTCGCGGTCTTACGCATGTGCTGCAGTGTAGCGCTGCACTACTGTGCTGCAACCGAGTCCGGCCGGATGCGACGTCGACGCGATGAACGTCTGTCATGGAGCCACCGTACGCGAACGCGTTCCCGAAGGGAAGACCTCCGATCACGGTTCCCGGGGGGAACCCCGGGCCCAAGCCCGGCTCCGTGGTTCACGGCCGCCGGGTCCGGGGTTTCCCTGATGCGCCCGGGGTTCCGGCGTTCGGACCGGTTCGCGAGGTGGGCGAGGTCGCCGAACGTGACCAGTTCGATGAGAGATTCGGGTTTCGCCCGTCCGTCCCTCACGGCGGACGGGGAACTGCCCCGGAGTTTCCGCTGTGCCGCGTCGCCACGAATCGGACGGCCACTCCGACGGCTGCGAGCACCGAGAGACATCCGCAAGCCGAGCACATTCACGGAACCGATCAACATCTGTTCGGAACGCAACGCGCAGATTTCGCCCGGCGTTGTCGCCCACCCGGGGGGCCCGATGCTCTACAAGGATGAGAACCCGGCGATGACCCACGACGCGTCTTGAGCGTTTCTCGAGGTCCGGAGCGCACCGTGAAGGCATCGACACCGAGGGGGGTGATGCCGACCGGTGAGAAATCGAACTGCCTCTCGACCACCGGTCATCTCATCCCGTTGATGGGCTCATGGGACGGCGATCGGGCTGCGGGAGGCAAGACGGGTCGAATCCCTGAAGGAGGGACCATGAAGAGGATGACGGCGATCTTCGCTGCACTGGTCGTGCTGCTGGTCATGGCGGTGCCGGCCTCGGCGAAAACGGACCGGATGCCGTTCTCCGGTGAGGACCACCTGACGGTGGCCCCGCACGGCGGACGGATGTGGGTGAGCGACGGCATCATGCACGTGCGCGGTTCGATGAGCGAGTACGAGGCGACGAGCGACAGCGAGTTCTACGTGGGTGATGCATCCATCGTCGTGAACTTCAATCTCGATCTCGCAACCCAGAAGGGTCGCATGTGGGGCACGAACGCCATCGACGTCGCCGGGTACGACGGCGGATTCACCGGCAAGTGGGTCGCCTGGTTCACTCCCACGGGCTGGGAGGGGAGAGGCCTGGCGCACGGCTACGGCGAGCTGGCCGGATACCAGCAGCGGTACGACCTCGCAGGGGCACCTTTCGGCGACATCATCGAGG
>JAOZRW010000022.1:24133-30639 GCA_029939995.1 Acidimicrobiia bacterium
GGCATCATCCACTACGGCTACGGCATCGTTGAAGACTTCATCGAGGGCTTCACCTTCATGCCGGGCAACAGGCACTGATCAGCAAACGCGTCGAACGAGTGCGGCGCCCATCCGGGAGGTGGGCGCCGCTCGTTCGCGGCGGTGGCGGCGAACCCCCGTCACCGGGTGCTGAGGAAGGCCCGCATCGCGGCGGCGCGGTCCGGCGATGCCCAGCATTCGGTGAACGTCTCGATCTCCCATTCGGCGTAGCCGGGGCGTCGCCACGCGGCGAACGCTTCTTTCGCCGCCCGGACCCCCATCGGCGGAAGGGCGGCGAATCGCGCGGCCATCGCCCCCGCCGTCGCGACGAGCGCGTCGGCCGGGACGAGCGGCTCGACGAGGCCGGCCCGTTCCGCTTCGACGGCGGTGATCGGGTCGCCGGTCAGCACCATGCGTTTCGCCATTCCGCGGCCGACGACCCATTCGAGCCGGGGCACCAGGTCGAGGGAGGGGAAGATCCCGATCTTCACCTCCGGGGCGCCGAAGCCCGCCTCTTCCGACGCCAGGCGGACGTCGGCGACGAGGGCGAGCAGCAGCCCGCCGCCCATCGCCGGGGCGTGGATCGCCGCGACGAGCGGCTTCGAGAACGCCTCGATGGTGTCGTAGACGGCACGGATGCCTTCCTGTTCGGCGGCCACCGTCTCGGTGTCGAGACCCGACATCCACCGGACGTCGAAGCCGGCGGAGAACACCGGCCCGTTCGCCGCCACCACGGCCGCCCGCACGGTCTCGTCGGCGTCGAGCGCCTCGAACGTCTCGCGCAGTTCGGTGAGCGCCGTGTCGTCGAGGGCGTTGAGCCGGTCGGGACGGTCGAGCCACACCCAGGCGACGGGCCCGTCGGTCTCGACCCTGAGCCGTTCCATCACTCGCCTGCGAGCTCGTCGCGGAGCTTCATCTTGTCGACCTTGCCGAGCCCGGTGAGCGGCAGGGCGTCGCGGATGGAGATGTACTTCGGGATCTTGTACGCCGCGAGGCCCTGTTTGGCGTGCTCCCGGATCTCGTCGGCGTCGAGCGTCGTGCCGGGTTTGGGAACGACGTAGAGGGTTCCGACTTCGCCCATCACGTCGTCGCTCGTGCCCAGGCACGCGACGAACGCCACCTTCGGGTGGAGGTGGATCTGCTCCTCGACCTCGCGGGGGTAGACGTTGTAGCCGCCGGTGATGTACATGTCCTTCTTGCGGTCCACGAGCGTCAGGTAGCCGCGGTCGTCGAGCTTGCCGAGGTCCCCGGTGTAGAACCAGCCGTCCTCGTCGATCGCCGCGGCCGTCTCCTCCGGGTCCCGGAAGTACTCCTTCATCACGCAGGTGCCGCGGATCGCCACCTCGCCCACGTCGCCGGTCTTCACCTCACCGCGGTCCTCGTCGACGACCTTGAGCCCGAACTCCGGGGCGATCGCCCCGACGGTGAACGAGATCGTGTCGGCGTCGTCGTCCGGGTCGGTGTAGGTGACGAACCCGCCGACCTCGGTCATCCCGTATCCGGTGACGACGCTCGGCGCCATCTCGAGCATCTTCGCCATGACCGGCGGCGGCGTGGCCGCCCCGGCGACGACCACGGCCCGCAGCGACGACAGGTCGTAGTCGGCGTAGTTCGGGAGGTTGAGCTCCATGATGAACATCGTCGGCACCTGCCCGAGCAGCGTGATGTGCTCGTCCTGGATCATCTGGAGCGTCTCGGCCGGGTGGAAGTGGTCCATCATGACCAGCGTGCCGCCGACCATCAACGCCGGGATGCTCAACTCGGTGGCCCCGCCGACGTGATTCATCGGCAGGTGGAGCAGGACCCGGTCGTCGGAGACGCACCCGAACTTCGGGACTTCGACGGCGATGTTGTCGATGATGCTGCGGTGGGTCAGCAACGCGCCCTTCGGCTTGCCCGTCGAGCCGGAGGTGAACACGATGAGGACGCCGTCGTCCTCCTCCAGTTCGGCCCGCCGGTCGGCCAGCGCCGCATCCTGATCGGGCCGGTCGGCGCCGGTCAGGTCGTCGAACGCGACGGCGCCGTCGGGAGCTCCGTCTCCGATGACGATGTAGTGCCGGACGAACGGCATCGTGTCGAACAGCGCCTTGAGCGGCGCGGCGACGTCCTTGCCGGCGGCCCGTCCGAGGACGACCATCGCCGCCGGCTCCGTCATGGCGGCGAGCCGGGTCAGCTCCGCCGGCGAGTAGAGGATGTTGAACCCCACGAGGATGGCACCGATGCGGGCGGCCGCCATGTACGTCTCGAGGTACTCGGGACGCGTCGTCGAGATAATCCCGATCCGGTCTCCCCGTCCGATCCCCATCTCCAGGAAGGCCTTGGCGAGATAGTCGACGCGTCGATCGAACTCGCCCCACGTGATCCGCTCGTCGCCGTAGACGATCGCCTCTTTGTCCGGGACGCGTTGCGCCGTGTCGGCCACGATGTCGCCGAGGAAGTGTGCATACGGGTGGTTCACTGACATGGTTCTCCGTCCCTCTCTCGTCTCGTCTCTGCCGGCCGCGTGGCGATGTCGAAAGCCGCCGGGCGGCTGCTTCGAGAACACGGTACACGGGACGACCGGGGCACGATCGTGGGGGATGCCCTCCCGGGCCGTCCGGGTGAGTTCGGTCGGTACGTTGCCAGGTCCGTGCACTCGCCGGTTCAGGTCGGCGAGCCCGTGTGGCAGGTCGTAGAGGTGGCAGCGGCAGGGGGTAGGGACGAAAGGCCTTAGTGACGGCCCGCACGAATCCGTAGGTTCCGAGCCAGAGAGTCCGTCCAACGAAGGGAAGTGGACCGTGCGACTCACACCCGTCGAGAACCCTCGCCACCCCATGACGCGTCTCGCCTACTGGATGATGAAGCGCCAGTTCGGGAAAGTGGCGATGCCCCTCAAGGTCATCTACGCCCGCAAGCCCGTCTTCCTCCCGTTGATGATGCTCATCAACAAGACGGCGGATCGCGGCATCTCGCTCGAGCCGGAGTTGCGGCTCCTCGTCTTCGACTTCGTCGACACGCTCAACGGTTGCACGTTCTGCGACGACTATCGGATGGCGATCGCCGTGCAGAAACGGATCGGCATCGACAAGTTCGCTGCGTTGGGCGAGTACCGGACGAACGACCTGTTCGGCGATCGTGAGCGAGCCGCCCTCGCGTACGCGGAGGAAGCCACGAAGCATCGAGAGGTGTCCGACGAGACGTTCGCCGAGGTGCAACGTCACTTCTCCGACGTGGAGATCGTCGAGCTCACCTGGCTGGTCGCCGTCGAGACCTACTTCAACCTCTTGAAGCGGCCGCTCCAACTCGGCGCGGATGGCCTCAGGGAACTGGCGGAGGAACGGATCGAGCGCAAGCTCCTGGCCGGAGCGGCCTAGCCCTACCGTCGTCTCCCCTCGGACGGTCTCGGTCGCGCACGACACGACGCGACTGCGGAACCGTCGATCGATGCGGCACAATGGACGCCGCAATGGACGGCTACCCCGACATCACGCACTGGCATCGTCGCCTCTCTCCCGTGACCGACGGAATCGTCATCAGCGGCGACCTGCACGAGGACCCGGGCCTGGCGGTCCGGCAACTCGGACGATGGACGGACGCAGGGATCACCCACATCCTCGACACCCGATCCGAGTGGAGCGACGAGGACCTCGTCGCCGAGCATGCACCCACCGTCGTCTACGCATCGATCGGGACCGACGACTACGGCGCCCGCCAACCCGACGCCTGGTTCGATGCCGGCCTCGCGTTCGCCGCCGACGCTCTCTCCGATCCCGACGCGCTCCTGCTGGTGCACTGCCACATGGGGATCAACCGGGGCCCGTCCATGGCGTTCCGCATCCTGCTCGAATCCGGGTGGGAACCGATCGAAGCCCTCGACGCCATCCGCGCCGCCCGGCCGATCGCCGATGTCGGATACGCCGAAGACGCTCTCGACCACTTCCACCGGCATCACGCCGTCCCGACCGACGACCGCATCCACGACCGGGATCGGCTCGTCGCATGGAGGCACGACCACCACATGTCCTACCTGCATCTCCTCCGCCCGTCGGACTGAGCACACCCGGAAGACGGCCGCAACACAGCGGCCTCACCTCGATCGGCACGGACCGCGCTCCGAACGGAACGCCGAGCGGCCTCATCACGTCGGGACCAGGCACATCCGATCGGCCGACGGAAGCTCCGCGCGCCCGTTGCGGGAGTCGTTGTGTTCGGCACCGGCTCGTTCATCGACTGGCCGGGTCACGGCGTCGATTCCCGTCCTACCCGCCTGATAGATGTATCTCACAACCGAGCGCTGCTGCTGCTCGCAGTGACCGCACAACAGCGAGAGCGCACAAACAAGCTTGTCCTTATATCAGTCAAAGCTTATCATCATGTGGGAAGTCGAGTACACCGAGGAGTTCGAGAGCTGGTGGATGACGCTGACGGAGTCCAAGCAGGAGGCGCTCGATGACCGGGTCATGCTCTTGGCCCGGGAAGGACCGGGGCTCGGTCGACCGGTCGTGGGCAAGATCGCCGGTTCCCGGCACGCCAACATGAAGGAGTTGCGGGCGGCCAAGGATGGGAGCCTCCGGGTGCTTTTCGCCTTCGATCCTCGACGCCACGCGATCCTGCTGCTCGGCGGCGACAAGGCCGGCCGTTGGAGCCGGTGGTACGACCGGGCGATCCCCCGAGCCGACCGGCGATACGACCGACATCTCGAGGAACTGCGCGACGAGGGCCTCCTGGATGGCGACGGAGATCCATACGACAGAGAGTGAGGGACACGATGCCGACGACCAAGGATTACCGACACCTCCACGATCGGGTGGCGGCGCGGCCCGGGGCAGGCGACCGTCTCGCCGCACTCCGCGAGGAAACGCTCGGCGAAATCGGCCTCTTCGAACTGAGGAAGGCCCTCGGCCTGTCGCAGACCGACGTGGCGAAGGGACTCGCCGTCAGCCAGGCGGCCGTGTCCCAACTCGAACGATCGAAGGATCCGAGGCTGTCGACGCTCCGCCGCTACCTCGATCGCCTCGGCGCACACCTCGAGCTCGTCGCCGTGTTCGACGACGATGACGGAGAGCGACGGGTCCCGTTCACGATCGGCAGCGGATAGGACGGGCCCGGATCCCCCGGCCCGGAGTCGACACCCGACAAACCCGAACCCTGCGTGGTCACGGCCCGACCGCCGAACCGCGGCCCGTCTCGCCGGTCAGTTGCCGACCTGTCGACGACCGGAGCGTTCCCCGGCATTGACCGCTCCGATGTGACACCAGCGCGATGAAGGGGCGGTGCCGGAGGCACCGCCCCTTCTTCCCCTGCTTGCGTCGGGTCAGGACCTGCGGCCTGCGATGAAGCCGGTGAGGGTCAACAGGGCCACGGCGAGGGCGCCGAGCGCTCCGAACATCGCGGCCATGATCGGGTCGAACGAGCCGCCGGCGCCGGTGTCGGCCAGCGCCGCATCAGATGCGGTATCGGCGGACTCGGTGGCGACCGTCGCCGTCGTCTGCGTGCCGTCGTCCACAGCGGCAGACGAGGTGGCCTCGCCGCTCGAAGTGTCGGTGGCCGGTGCAACGGTCGTCGTCGGAGCGGCCTCTTCGGAGAGCTCTTCTGCCGACTCGTCGGCAGTCTCTTCGACCGATTCCTCAACGGCATCCTCGGCCGGATCGTCGGCGGCTTCTTCGACCGATTCCTCATCGGGATCCACAGCGGGATCCTCTTCCTCGGGGCCGGGAATGACGATGTCGCCGAAGTCGAACGGGGGCTCCCACATCTCGGGAACGTCGATGGGGGCGACCTGAACGGCCGGGTCGGGGACCACATGGATGATGCCGAGGCCCGGGTCCTGGGTGCCGATCTCGACGAGGTCGCACCCGGCCGGATCGAAGAAGCACTCCGGGATATCGCCGATGTCGGCCGACGCCGGGGCGGCCGACCCGAGGGCGAAGAACGCTGCCGATGCGAGGGCTGCGGCGATGAGTGTCTTGCGGAACATGTGAGGTCTCCTTCCTTGCTGTGCTGTGACCTACAAGGGGGAGACACCCCGGGCCGCGACTTCTCACAGATTTCGACGAGATTTCTCAAGAAGCTTGTTTCCGTCAGGAACAGAGGCTGAGGCTGGCGAGCGTGATCGTCGTGGTGGTCGTCGACGTGTTGCCGGCGAGGTCGCGTGCGGTGATGGTGATGGAGACCGGGACGGCCGTGCCGTCCGGCACCGTTGCGTGCGGGAACGGCCCGAACAGTGCGGTGAAGGTGTCCGCGGAGGCCGTCATCGTGACGGTGGAGGGAGCGCCTCCGATGGTCCACGACGCCGTCACCGTGTCGATCCCGGAGTCGGCGTCGGTGACGTCGATCGCGATCGTCGCGGCCCGCGGGTACGAGCTCGAGCAGCCGGTGGTGGCCGCGTCGAGCTCCCAGATCTTCGTCGGCGCCGTCGTGTCCGCTCCGAAGATCGGTGGCCGTGTGTCGACGACGGCGGTGGTCGTGGTGGTCGTCGTCGTAGTGGTCGTCGTCGTAGTGGTCGTCGT
>JAOZRW010000022.1:30739-37842 GCA_029939995.1 Acidimicrobiia bacterium
CGGCGGTGGTCGTGGTGGTCGTCGTCGTAGTGGTCGTCGTCGTAGTGGTCGTCGTAGCGGTGGTGACCTGCGTGGTCGTCGGCGCCGTCGTGGTCGTAGTCGTAGTCGTAGTCGTCGGGATCGTCGTCGGGATCGTCGTCGGGATCGTCGTCGTGGGAGGCTCCGTCGTGGACGGGGCTCCGGTGGTGGTCGTGACCGGCGCCGTCGTCGTGGTCGCCGGTGCGGCGACCGGCGCTGTGGTGTCACCGCCCATGAGCGCGACCCCGATCCCCGCGGCGGATCCGATCAGGAGGACGAGCACGACGCCGAGTGCCACGGCGAGCCACCGCCGTCGCGGACGCGGCCCGCCGGTGCCGCCCGAAGCCGCGCCCGACACGTTCTGCCAGATGGCGTCTTCGAGACCGGCGGGCGGGGCGACCGTGGCGAGCGCCGCGAAGATCGACATCGGGGCGACGAGGGCCCGTCGCCGCTCCTCACACGTCGCGCAGGTGCGGGTGTGGCGATCGACGGCGCGCCGCAGCTTCGCCGTCACCGGAGGGAACGACGAACCGGCGACCAGGCGAGCGAGCTCGCTGCAGTCCTTCGATCCTTTGCGGATCAGGAGGTACGTCGAGATCGCCGCACCGGTGCGCTCCTTCATCCGGTTGACCTTCGTGTAGGCGTTGCCCTTCGAGATGCCGAGCACGCTCGCGATCTCCGCACTCGTCAGACCCCGACGAACGTGCAGGTCGAGCACCGTGTACGTGTCCGCATCGAGCGAGGCGGCTGCCTCCCAGACCAGGGCCGCCGAGTCGGAGAGCTCGGCGGCGGCGACCGGGTCGGCGGCGAGATCCCCGGACGCCGCACCCAGGAGGGGGTTCTCGGCCGGGTCGTCGCTCTCGAGAGTGGAGGTGAGCGATTCGCGGCGCCGGTCGCGGAACCGGTTCAGCGCCTCTCGTCGCACGATCGCGTAGAGCCACGGCCGGAACGCGTCGGCGTTGCGGAGCTGACCGATCTTCTCGTGGGCCTTGATGAACGCGTCCTGGACGACGTCGGCGGCATCGTGACGGTCCTTCATGGTGCGCGCCGCGAAGTCGTAGACGGGCCCGAAGTACCTGCGGTACAGGGCTTCGAACGCCTCGGTGTCTCCCCGCTGACAGGCGAGGACGAGATCGCCGTCTGATGTCCCGGTTGGCGGTGTTGGCTCCATGCTGTCTCCCGCGTCGTGAGCATATACGTTGGTTCTGGTGGTGTCCGCGATGCGGACGGAGTCTTCTCACCCGCCCTGCCTCCCGGGTCTGGTTCCATCGGACCCCGGATCACGCCCGGTGGGAGCGGCGGCGGACGGAGGGTTCTCGTTCGCGGCGACGTCCCCGGCGGACGAGGGGATCTCGCCGTCGCCGGTGCGTTCCCGATCGCCGCGTGGGCCGTGGGGTTGATAGTTCTGTGGACCATGAGGAGTTCTTCGGGTCTCGATGCTGCGCGTATCGAGGGTGAGACGCGTGAGCGCGGCGAATCTCACAAATCCGGACGGGGTTTCTCACCCGACGCGACGATCGCAGCCGCTTCGCCCGTCCCGTCGGTGAGTGATCGGACGGTTCGCCGGGTGGAACGCGTCCCCGTTCCGAACATCCGACAACAGCTCGGTCATGCGTCGCCGGTGACCGTCGACACCTGCCTCTGCCGCATCGCACGGAAACAGGCATCGCGACCTAGACGAGAAGAGAGTGGAGCCCCCGACACGCTGAGACGGCGCACTCACGTGCCGACTCGAGCCGTACGCACCTGGCCTGTCGGCGACGGCGGATCAGGGCTCTCCGAGTTCGACGTCGAACCAGTAGGGGTTGTGTTCGGCTTCGCCGTTCACGAGTTCGTCGCTGATGCCGTTCCAGAGGGCCGTCCCGAGCGGTGTCTCCGTCTCGCCGTCGAGACCGGTCAGGGTCACCTTGGTGTAGCCGATGTGGCCGCGGTCGATCCGGAACCGCAGCGGGTCGACGGGATCCAGGATGCCGAGCTCGAGGACCACCTCGATCGGCTTCGCCGCCAGCGCATCGTCGATCGGTTGGGAGAGCGCCAGGCTCTGCCCGTCGGGGAAGGAGAACTCCGCGGTGTCGCTCAGCGAGACGGTGACCGGCTGGACCCACAGGCCTCCCGACTCCATGGCGAGGACGGTCCAGTCGCTGGTGGTCTCGACGACGAGACGGACCCGGGGTGCGGCGATCTGCTCCCAGTCCGTGGCGAGGAACCCGGCGACGAGGTCTCCGGTCATTTCGAGATAGCCGTCCGGTCCGAGGTCGCCGTAGTCGTCGTAGTCGTGGGTGTCGTTGCGGGGCTGTCCGGACTTCGCCGGTTCGATCTGGGTCCCTTCGTGCCATTCGTTGAACGACGTGATCGACACCATGCGGGGTTCGATGCCCGTTCCCAGCGCCGCGGCCCACTGCTGGGCGTAGGTGGCGCCGCCGTTGCGTTCGGTGTCGGCGGAAGACGCGCCGGTGATCCGCTTCGCGGAGAAGCCGGGGATGACGCTGGGTATGTACCAGGCGTCCGGGGGGAGGGTCCGTGCCCAGTCGAAGCTCGGCGACTCTTCGAGCGTCGCGTAGTTGTAGAGCCCGTCGAAGTGGCCGCCGTCGATCCAGTTGCCGCTCGGCGTGTCGGCGATCACCAGCCCGCCGTCGGGAAGGGCGTGGATCTGGTCCATGGTGTCGCGCCAGTAGTCGGCGTCGACGAAGTCCGCCAGGTCGTGCGGCAGTGAGGAGCTCCAGAGGAAGAACAGGCCCTTGGGTTGATCACCGGTGCTCCACCGTGTCGTGTCGGTGCTGCGGAAGAAGGCGGGGTGGTCGCCGTACCGCTCGTAGAGGTAGGCGATGTCGTCGGCCACGCTCTTGGAGGTGCGGGCATCGTACGGTTCGATGTGGAAGGCGACCTGGATGCCGTAGCGTTCCCCGGCTTCGAGCAGCACCGGAACCGCACGGTCCTCGGGCGTGCCGATGCCCCACCACGAGCTGGCGACGACGCCGACGCCGGCGGCTCTCAGCCAGGCGAAGTGCTGGGCGACGACGGCCGGGTCGACGGAGCTGTAGGCGCCGAGCGTCGGGTAGTAGTCGGAGCTGATGTCGCGTGGTGGTGAGGCGCCCGCCCCTTCCCAAGCGATCCATTTGCCGTCGAACTCGGGCGTGCCGTACCACGGGTAGTAGAACGCCACGATCCGCGGCGACGGGTCGGGCCCCTCGACCGGCGGCAGCGTCGTGGTCGTCGTCGTGGAGCTCGCAGCGGTTTCGGTGGTCGCGACCGGCATCGTCGTCGCGGGCGGCTGCGTCGTCGCGACCGGGGTCGCCGCCGTGGGAGGCGAAGAGGCGGGAGTGGCCGCGCTCGAACACGCAGACGCGACAGCCACGAGAAGGGCTGCCGCCAGCAGCCGTTTCGAACGACGCCGTGCCATAGGCCCCCGATGACGCTCGCCCTCAAGCATACGCCGCCGAAGCCGAGAGATCGCGGCGTGTCCGACGGGACGGCGTACAGCGTCGCTGCTCCGCCGTCGACAGCCGGCCGATTCGGTGACATCGAGCACACCGGTCGACCACGCCCCACGAGCCGTCCGCTGTACGCGATCCCATACCGAGATACCGGCTCGTCGACGCAGGCGGAGACGATTCACCGTGCGCCGGCCCCAAGTCCGGGGTCTCTATCGATGTGCGGTCAACGCCGTACGACATGCTTGCCGTATGGCAACCATCTCGACCGATGGCCGATCGTGACTCTCGGCTACGGCAACGCGCTGCGGAAGTTCACCGGCACGGGAATCAGCCGCGAGGCGTCTCACAGTTCGAGCAGGTAGCGCAGCACGCGGCCGATCTCGAAGAGTGGCTCGGGTGACGCGACCCCGAGCCTGCCGACGAGCCTTCGCTGGGAGATCGACTTGACGTCCTCACACTTGGCGTAGCTCGGATGATCGAGTCCGGACTCGCCGGCCTCGATCTCGACGTGCGACGGCAGGTCGCGGCGGGTGCTGGTGATCGGGACGACGAGGAGGACGCCCGCCGGCCCCTCGTTGAGTTCGTCGGTCGACACGACGATCGCCGGACGGTGACCCGCCTGCTCGCGGCCCACCGGGTCGCCGAAGTCGACCAGCCAGATCTCCCCGCGGCGAGCCGTCATCCGGAATGGTCTCCCGCCGCGCCTTCTTCCGCTCGCCGTTCCCGCTCGATCTCGGCCCACGCCTCCGGGTCGTCCCGGAGCTCCCGGAAGCGCCGGTTGAACGCGTCGAAGAAGAGCTTCCGTTCGAGCGCTTCCACTGCGTCGTCGAGGACCCTCGTCATCGGACGCCCCGTCGCGCCGGCCAGCGATGCGAGCCGGTCGCGGGTCTCCTCGCTCACCCGTATCGTCGTACTCATGCCGAACAGTCTACTTCGATGTATACACATTCGTCTACCCCCTCGGGCGCCCCAACCACTCGTCAACTGGGTAGCGCCGGTTCGCTCCGTTCGAGGCGCCGCCGCGCTCCTGCGCTGGACGGTCGGCTCATGAACCGTGAGGAACGGATCGCCTGGGCCCGGCGCAAGGCCGCCGCGACTGCGCCGGAATTGGCGCACCGACGGGTCGAAGAGGAAGCGGAACGGTCGACCCGGATCGCTTCGATGAGCGCGGTCAGGGGACTCGGCGACGTCGAATACGCCACCCTCGAATGGGTCGACTGGTTCAACCACCACCGGATCCTCGAACCGATCGAAGACGTCCCACCAGCCGAATGCGAGACCATCCACCGCAACCGACAAGACACAGCGCTGAGACAAGTGAGCTGACTCCACCAAACCCGGTACACACCACAGTCTCCGATGAACCCGGACCGGTTCAAGCAACGTGCGGCGCCGCAGCTTGGGCCCCTTCGGTCACTTTCCCCGCAGCGGCCTCGGCTGCCTTCCCGGTTCTTCCGGCTGGGTCCTTCATCCGCCCGGTCTGCGCCTCGTCCTTTTCCATGTGTCTCCCTCCGCGTTCACGAGTGTACGGTGCGGCGCCGAACCGCTCGGCGCCGCACTCTCCATCCGTTCGCCGGTTACCACTTGTCCTTCTCGTCGGGGTTCTCCCACTCCTTGTGGGGCTTCGAGCGCATGTTGCGATGCGACTCGTACGTCATCCGCTTCTTGTCGTACATGTCGTACTCGCGCCTGCGCATCCGGCCGGTCGTGTGCTCCATCTCGGCGAGTTCGATCTCCATCTGGGCGGCCAGGGCCGAGTCCGGCATCGCCGCGTGGATCGTCCGGGACCGCTCTTCGAGGATCTCGGCCGCTTCGTCGTACCGTCCGGCGTCGGCCAGCTCCGTCGCCCGCTTCCGGTCCTCCGCCGCTTTGAGGATCAGGACCTCGTCGACGACGTCCCGGTCCGTCTCGGCTCCGTCCGCCTCGTCGGCTTCGACGACGTTGACGTGGACCGGGATCGTCACCTCGTGCATCTCGACCGGGTCACCGACCGAGGCGTAGCGCAGCACCACGTCGGCGATGTGCTTCGGCCCCAGGTCGGCGACGTTCGGGACGGAGAACTCGAAGACGACGCGGCGAACCTCGCCGCCGTAGAAGTCACCGAGTTCGATCTGCACGCCGGTCGGGAGTGGCACCATCGGATACTCGTTGAGGACGCCGATGAACTGCACGTCGGAGATCGGCGCGATCTCGACCGACACGTTCTGCGCGGCGACCGTAGCGAGACCTTCGAACTCCTCGGTGAAGATCCCGGGAGCGTCGTCCGGCCCCTCGGCGAAGTAGCCGTTCCCGCCGCCTGCGTCGGCCATGGCGGTGAGCAGTACCTCGTCGAAGTCCCGGCCGAACCCGATCGTGGTGGTGCTGATCCGCTCCCCCCGGATTCCCTGTGCCATCCCGGTGAGCCGCCCCGGATCGGTGACCCCGACGTTCGCCTGCCCGTCGGTGAGCAGCAGGATCCGCCGCTGACCGTCCGAGGTGACTCGCCGCAGCTCCTCGGCGCCCTTGAGCCATCCGCCCGACAGGTTCGTCGTGCCGCCGCGATGGATGGACTCGATGACCGCACCGAGGCGCTCCCGGTCCGGGGCCGCAGCCGGGGCGAGCAGCGACACTTGATCGTCGAACGCCACGAGCGCCAGCGAGTCGTCCGGGCCGAGATGGTCGACGAGGAACCCCGCGGCCTGTTTGGCGGCCTCGAGCTTCCCGCCTCCCATCGACCCGGAACGGTCGATGACGAGCGCCAGGTGCAGCGCCGGCCGCTCGGACCCTTCGACGTCGGGAGCCGTCACCTCCAACATGGCATGGACGCGGTGTTCGGACTCCACCGCCAGCAACGTTTGATCAACACGAATAGATGAGTACATCGGACCTCCTCAACACACCGGAACCCGGATCTCGGACCCCGCACCACCTCGACAACGTATCAAGCGGGTGGGACAGATTCGGGCCCCGCTCCGGCCCTTTCTCAGATTGATTCACGCGGTCACGACATCCATTCGAACCGGTCCTGCTCCCGTGCGAGCACCGCCGTGTCCTCCACGCAAACGTGACCGCGCCGCTCGAGCTCGGCGACGAGCGCCGGGCCGTTGGCGACGGGGATCGTCCACACCGGGCCTTCAAGGAATCGCTGTTCGATCTCGCCGAAGCGATGCAGCAGGTCGCCGGGCAGGTACGACTCGTGGGCGACCTCGTGGGTCATCGGATACTCGGCCGATTGCAGGCCGTCGACGTCGTTCGGGTCGAACGGGTCGTCGTCGCCGGGCGGGTCTTCGCCGTCGTATCCGGCACCGGCGAGCAACTCCTCGTACTGGTCGGAGGACGCCCGCTCGCGCACCTCGCCCCAGGTGGAGCAGCCGGTGAGCACGTCGACGACCTGCGCCGTGTCCTCGGCGACGAAGTTCGGCACGACGAAGAACCGGTCGACGCCGTCGAGGCCCCGCACGGTGCCGTAGACGAACTCGAGGAGCCCGGTGAACGAAATGCCCACCAAGACTAGGCCGGCGATAACCGGATCTGGCCAGAGGAATACGGCCATGTCGAACACCAACAGGGGGACGAAGAGCACAGTGAGCGCCCATGCGATTTTACCCGCAATGTCGTCCTCGTCGAGGATGTCGATGACCGTGCGCAGTGTCGAACTGAGGGTGGAAAAGA
>JAOZRW010000090.1 GCA_029939995.1 Acidimicrobiia bacterium
TAACCCCCTACTCGCTTAGCAGGCGAGCGCCTTCGGCCACTCGGCCACCTCTCCAGATTGGAGCAAGGTTATCAGGGCGCTCGTCGTTGCCGCCCACATGCTCCTACCAGATCGTCGTCGCACCGAGATCGGAGAGCGCGGCGTCCCCCGTCACGATCGGGATCGTCTCGACGAGCGACTGGGCGGCGAGCATCCGATCGAACGGGTCTCGATGAGTCCCGCCCAGCGACCCGGCGAGAATCGCGTGGCGGGAGAGGATCGGCAGGTCCTCGGCTCCGAGTCGCTCCAGATGTGATCGATACCCGTGCACGACCGCCGCGGCGCCGTCGAGTCGTCCGAGCCGGTGCTTCGTCGAGATCTCCCAGGCCGAGACGCTCGAAACCACCAACGCCGTCGCCGGATCGGAGACGAGGCCTCTCGCTACCGGCGACAAGCGGTCGGGTTCCATGAGCGCCCAGAGGAGGACGTGGGTATCGATCAGGATCTTCATCCCCACGCCTCCTCATCCGGCAGTTCTTCGAGGAACGAATCCGGAACGTGCCCTTCGAGAAATCCGAGTTCGCGTTCGGCGGGCGGCTCGATCGGCACGAGGCGTGCATAGGGCTCGCCGTTCTTCGCAAGCACGTAGGTCCGTCCGGCGCGAACCTCGTCGAGGATGCGTGAGAGGTGCGTCTTCGCTTCGTGTACGTTGACCGTCACTTCCATACCCCGAGAGTACCGGACTAAGTCGCCTTAGTCCACTGCTGGGAACCGTGCGATGCGACCATGCCACCCGAGCACGTCGGATACAAGGGGTGCGATCAGCGATCGGCGCGGTACCACTCTTCGATGTTCCAGGCGTAGCTTGCCTGGGACGGGTTCATGACGAAGCCTGCGATCTCGTCGGCCCAGACGGCACCCATGACGATCCGCGAGTAGAGCGGCAGGATCACCATCTGATCGGCGAGGATGTCCTCCGCCTCGGCGATGAGCGCTTTCAACTCCTCGTCGTCGACCGTCTCGTTCATCAGGTCCCGCACCTCGGCGAACCGCTCCGTGTGCTGGTCGCGAACGGACGAGTCCTCGGTCCCCCAGCGGTAGTAGTTGGACCCGTCGGGCGGCGGCGCCTCCGGGTCGAAGACGTCGTGGATGCCGACGAGCCCGGCAAGGCCGGGCGACCCGATCCATGCCCACTCGCCGATGTCCCACGTGCCGCTCTCGAGGGTCTCGCCGAAGAAGAGCTGCGAGTCCTGGAGCTCCAGCTTGTAGTCGATGCCGACGGCTTCGAACATCGGCTGTAGCGCCTCTCCGACCCGGATGCGGATGTCGCCGTTGCCGGTCGTGTTGTAGACGGCGGTGATCGTGTCGACGCCCTCGTCGGCCTTGACCTTCTCGATCAGTTCCCGGGCCTTCTCCGGGTCGTACGGGTAACGGTCCCACGCATGGCCGGAGAGTGTCGGGGAGAACACGTCGACGTAGGACGACAGCGGCTCCGTGTACTTGCTGACGACGGCCGCGATGGCGTCGCGGTCGATGAGGTAGGCGAGGGCTCTGCGGTAGTCGAGGTTGTCGTTGAGGCTCGCCGGGTTCATGTCGAACCGGCCGGGGCCGAACTGGAAGTTGATGTGCTCCCATACCGGGCCGGTTCGCACCTGGACGTCGGCCCCGTCGCTCTCGAGCGCCACGAGCGAGTCGATCGAGGGAACGAAGGGCGGCGGCTGGATGACGTCGACCTCGCGTGCCTTGAACGCCCGGATGATCTCCTCCGTCTCGGGGATGAACCGGAACTCGACGGCGTCGAGGTAGGGAAGGTTCTTGCCGGTCTCCGGGTCGATCTTCCAGTAGTTGTCGTTCCGTTCGACGGTGATGTGATCGTGCTTCTCCCACTCGGCGAACCGGAACGGCCCGCCGGACGGCCACATCGTCTCGTTCCAGTCCTCGAGGAAGTTCGTGCCTTCGACGGCGTGCTTCGGGACGAGGATGTTGAAGAGCTGCTCGTAGAGGATGGTGGGCCGGTTCAGCGTCATCGAGAACGTCTTCGGGCCCGCCTCGTACGAGTCGACCCAGCCGTACACGTCGTCGATCTGATACGCGTCGCTCGTATCGGGGCTCTGGAGCGTCTCGAGGGTGAACGCGAAGTCGTCCCCGGAGATCGGGACACCGTCCTCCCACACGGCCTCGTCACGGATCGTGTACGTGACGGTCATCGTGCCGTCCTCGTCGACGACGACTCCTCCGTTGCTCACCGTCGGGAGTTCGGTGACGACCTCCGGGATGAGTTCGAGGGTGCGTCCGTCGATGTCGTACACGCCGGTGAAGTACGTCTGGCCGATGATCCTGACGATGAAGTTGTCCCCTCCGGGGGCGAACGGGTTGAGCGTCGGCGGCTCCTGATCGTCGGCGACGATCACCTCGCCGCCGAAGGGGTTCCCGATCCGGGCCTCGGTCGTGGTCGTCGTCGGGATCGTCGTCGTAGTCGTCGTGGTGGTCGTCGTCCCGAGCGTCGTCGTGGTCGGAGCGGCTTCCGGCTCCGGGGCGCAGGCCGCGACGATCAGACTCGCTGCGATGAGCGCCGCTCCGAATCGCACGATGCGTGATCGGTTCATCACTCGAAGCGTACTCGCAGGACCCGCCCGCAACGCTCGCTCCACCTCCTCCGACCTACCGGCAGAGGAGGAAGATGCGGCGGAGGGGGAGGGATTCGAACCCTCGGAAGCTTGCGCCTCGCTGGTTTTCAAGACCAGTACATTCGTCCGCTCTGTCACCCCTCCATGGATCCGGGCGCGCGGCGACGGAATCGAACGCGGAGGGGGTGGGATTTGAACCCACGGGACCGGAATCCGGTCCAACGGTTTTCGAGACCGTCACATTCGTCCGCTCTGTCACCCCTCCCGGGCGGCTCCGCCGGAGCACGCGACACTTCGCGGGTTCGGCGGACGAGCCGGAATGCGCGAGTCTACCGGCGGTCGGAGAAGAACTCGCTCAGGAGTTCGCCCGCCTCGGCGGCACGGACACCGGCGATCACGTCGCAGCGGTGGTTGAGGCGCTCGTCCTGGGGGATGTTGTACAGGCTCCACGCGGCGCCGGCCTTCGGATCGGGTGCTCCGTAGACGATCCGGTCGACCCGTGCCCAGACGGCCGCCATGGAACACATCGCGCACGGTTCCAGGGTGACGACGAGCGTGTGCCCGTCGAGCCGCCAGTCGCCGATCTCGCGGGATCTCGCCGACAGGACGAGCATCTCCGCATGTGCGGTGGCGTCTCCGTGCTCCTCGCGGCGGTTGTGGTCCCGTGCCACGACGTTCCCACCGCCGTCGATCAGCACCGCCCCGATCGGAACGTCACCGTGTTCGACGGCCAGGACCGCCTCTTCGAGTGCCACCTGCATGGCTTCGTCCCAGTCCAATACTCGGCCCTTCCCTTCTACACTCCCCATCCTACGGAGGGGTCGCATAGTCTGGCCTAGTGCGCACGCCTGGAAAGCGTGTATGTGGAAACGCATCGAGGGTTCGAATCCCTCCCCCTCCGCCAC
>JAOZRW010000091.1 GCA_029939995.1 Acidimicrobiia bacterium
TCCTCATACCAGTTCGTGTCGGTGAAGTTGGCGACGGCGGCGATGCGACGAACCAAGTAGGACCCGTTGCCCCAGCCGGCGGAAGGATCAAGGCTGTCCTCGAACAGGCCGTGTACGTAACGCAGCTCGAGTTCGTTGTCCTTCGTCTTGTTGGTGCCGCGGATCACCTGGATCTTGAAGCGGCCACTGTTGCCGCCGGATGCGCAGGCTCCGAGGCCGTCGGACTCGCAGATCTCGACCCACTGGCCCTCGAGGAACCCGTCGGCCAGCCATCCACCTTCGCTACGGACGAGTGTCCAACCCTCCCACGTTCCGAAGGCGTCCAGTTCGGGATTCTGGATGGAAGCATTCCCCTCGAAGATGCCGTTCTCGTGGAGGGTGCTGATGGCGGCGTCCTCGTATGTGTCGTCCGTGGGGGCCGTGCCGATCCACGCCACCTCGAGGGTCTTCTCGGCGGTGGTGATGATCTTCGCGTCGTAGGTCGAACCGTCGAGGCGAATGCGGAGGAGGTCGCCATCCTGGAAGCCCTCTTCGAAGAAGCTGCCGAGGTCGCTGCCGTTCGCCCGTGTGATGGTGGTGCCGCTCAAGGTGAGGTTGCCGAAGAACCGCTGCGACGGGGCGAGGCCGCCGATGATCTCGTATCCCGCAGGAGTGATCGGGGTGCCGCCGATCGAGACCACGTCGGAGAGCCCGTCGAGGAGGACCGCCACGTCGACGTCGATCGGCGACGTGGAGTGATCGTCGTCGTTGAGCGCCTCGGGTCGCTTGGTGAGGCGGATCGTGTAAGTGTCCGTGTCCCCGGGGATGGAGCACGTAGCGTCGCCGCACTTCTGAACGATCGTGTCGACACCGGACTCGATGGCGATCACGTCGGCGGTCTCGTCGTCGATCACCGTCGCCGCGACCATGCCCGTCCCCGACCGGATGTTCGGGAACACGTACGTCTCGTCGGGATCTGTGGTGCCCGCTTCGTCGCGGCTGAATCGGATCACCGCGGTGAACGGATCCTCGTTGTCGGCGTCCGGGCGGGCGTTGACCGCGATGCGGACTGGGCTATCCCAGTTCCCGGAGTCGAACTCGATGTAGTACGAGGTCGACGAGCCGGCCACGACCTTCTTGAGGCGTGTGCTGAGACTGGACAGCTGGATCTGGGCCTGTGTCTCTGCATCCATCGTGATGGCGACCCGCACCGTCACACCCGCGCCGGGGTTCTTCTCGAGTTGGACGAGGAGGTCGTCATCACGGCCGGTGTAGGTGCCACCGAAGTCGAAGCCCTCTATCACCAGGGTCCGCTGGTCCTCGCTGGCGAGGTTCGGCTCGACTTCGGTGACGTACACGCCGGGCGTGTCGTTGTCCCGTAGGCTCACCTCGACGTTGCGCACGGCCACGGCGTCGAACCCCGAATCATCCGAGATCGTCGAATGCTGGACGACCACCACCCGGTCGCCCTCTGACCGGAGATCGTCGACTGCGTACACGTACACCCATTGCTCGATGTCCCATGTGCCCGAGCTGCCGCCGGTGAACGTCAGCACGAGAGCTCGGCTGTTCTCGTCGACCAACTGTCCGTTGACGAGCTTGTACCGCTTGAAATCGTCGGACTGGTCGCAGTCTGTCGGCAACGCACCGCCGGTGCCGGGAGCAGGACCGGTGCAGAGCCACATTGTGTCTGCCTCGGCGTCGACGAGCGAATCGCTCGTCGCGGTCGGCTCCGGGTTAGCGAACGGGTTCTGTGCCTCGTCCTGCGGCGAGCGGGCAGCGGAGACTGTGACATAGACATTCATGCCCGGATCGGCTGCGAGCTTCACGGAGTAGAAGTCGATCTCAGGCACAGTCGCCGAGCCACCCTCCCTGATGGAGGTGCCTTCGACGCCTTCGTCACCGATGATGACCTGCCCAATGTCCGGGGTGGCGAGGTTGTAGTCGAGGCCGTCCACAGACAGCCCGTCGTAGAGCGGATCACCATCGGAGGTGACCCGGTGGTCGATCGTGCCGCTCACGCCTTCGAGCTCGCGGGTCACAATGTCTTCGACGACGTCGCCGGCGACGTTGATGGTGTCGGAGCCGAGGCCACCGATGACCCGATAGGCAACGCCGAAGGCGGTCGAGATGACGAAGAACTCGTCGTCGCCTTCGAGACCGTCGACTTCGACGACCTCGATCGTGGTGTACCGGACGTTGAGGCCGGCGCCGTAGATCGCCTTGGCGGTGATGGCGATGTCGTCGGCGAACTCGGTGCCGAGCACGACGAGCTTGTCGAATCCGGTGCCGCCGTCGACCGACACCGGAGCGTTGACGTTGTACGAGACCTCGTCCTCTCCACCACCGGCGCGGATGTCGAGCGGCCTGGCGGTGGAGAACCCGAGCCCGATGACCGGCCGGGCGACGCCGTTCTCGTCGAGCGGGATCACGTCGTCCTGCCAGGCGTCGGTGGTGTGGGCGTCGGCCTTGTTGCAGACCCCGTCACCGTTGTTGTCGAGGCGGAGACCGTTCCAGCCGTTGCCGCCGTACCCAACATTCTCCGAGTCGTAGACCTCGTCGCAAACACCGTCCGGCACCGACGCCGGTCCCGAGGTGTCCACCGGGTACTGCAGCGTGAGCGGGTCGCCTTCGAGGTTGATGTCGTCGAAATCGCAGTCCCCGTCGCCATCGGTATCGGTGTCGCACACCGCGGCGAGGGCGAAGGCCCGCACGACGAAGATGTCGTTGTCGTCGTGGCCCTCGAGTCGCAGTTCGGCCTGGTTGGAGTAGACGGTGAACTCGTCGTTGCCGGTACCGCCGTTCGCGACGAGCGGTGCGTGGATGCCGGGGCTCAGCCAACCGCGAGTGGTGGCGATGAGCACCGGGAACGTGTCCTGCGGCAGCAGTGAGCCTCCGGCGTCGAACGGTTCACTCGGCGGAGCCCCGAACGGGTCGCTGTTGCGCTTGGACCCGAAGATCTGGCCGATCTGGAACCGGTCGTAGCCGGCACCGCCGTCGAGGGTGATGGTCGCGGTCGTGTCGTCGACGAAGAACTCGTCGTTGCCGCCGAGGCCGTACACGGAGAGGCGGCCGTTGATTGCCGCGTCGTAGTGGATGCGCTGCACGTCGTTGCTCGCTTCGTCGCTCACAAACCGGCTGCGGTACCCGTCGGCGTCGCCGTGCAAGAGCGCCACGAACGCCGGACGGTCGGCGTTCTCCGTCGGCGAGGTGCAGGCCGCGTCGTAGTCGCCGTCGGTGTCGATGCAGGAGACGGCTCGGAGCAAGAACAGGTCGTCGTTGGGCTTGCGGTCGGTCGTCCCCGTCTCGTATCCGTTGTAGGCGGGATCGGAGTTGTCGCGGCCGTAGATGGTGAGTTCGTCGACGCCGTCGTCGGGAGCACCAGTGTCGAGGACGTTGATGACGTAGTTGCGCTCCGAGAACCTGCTGCCCGTGGTGTAGATGCTGTAGTAGTCGGTGTCAGCCTGCCCGTCGAGTGTGAG
>JAOZRW010000092.1 GCA_029939995.1 Acidimicrobiia bacterium
ACCCATTGCAGGATCGTCTGGATCCACTCGAATCGAATCTCCCACGAGTCACGCATGAGGCAAGGGTACAGTCACCGGATGGTCGAATCGAAGCATGTTGCGAACCCGATCCGGGTTCTTCTCGGTGGAGGAATCGGGTCTGGGAAGAGTGCGGTCGGTCGGCGGCTCGAGCAACTCGGCGCCACGGTCGTCGATGCTGACCGCCTGGGTCATGCCGTACTCCAGCACGATGGGGAAGCGGTTGGTGCCGTATCGGAGCGGTGGCCTGCTGTCGTGGTCGACGGCCGCATCGATCGTCCGGCTCTCGGCCGGATCGTCTTCGCCGATCCAGAACAGTTGGCCGAACTCGAGGCGATGACTCATCCGGCGATCATCCGCCGTATCCGGGAGATCGCATCGGGGACAGGGGATCTGGTTGTGGAGGTCCCGCTCATCCTCGAGGTCCCCGGGGAGTGGACGAGAGTGTTCGTCGACACCGAGGAGGTGGAGCGTGTTCGGCGAGTCGTTACCCGTGGGGGAATCGCAGAGGACGCCAGGAGGCGGGTGGCGAACCAGCCGGACCGGGATGAGTGGATCGACTGGGCCGATCACGTGATCGACAACAACGGTCCGCTCAGCGAACTCGACGCACAGGTCGACGCTCTGTGGGCGGATCTGCAGTCGTTGAGGCAGCGGTCTTCATGAGTTCGGGCGACCGCCGCTTTCGCGTCCAATCGGATTTCGAACCGGCCGGGGACCAGCCGGAGGCGATCGCCCGGCTCGTCGAGGGGATCCGCCGCGGCGAGAGGTTCCAGACGTTGTTGGGCATCACAGGATCGGGGAAGTCCGCGACGGTGGCCTGGCTCATCGAGCAGGTTCAGAAGCCGACGCTGATCCTTGCCCCGAACAAGGCGCTCGCCGCTCAGCTCGCCAACGAGTACCGCCAGTTCTTTCCGGAGAACCGGGTCGAGTACTTCGTCTCCTACTACGACTACTACCAGCCCGAGGCGTACATCGCCCAGACCGACACGTACATCGAGAAGGAATCCACGGTCAACGACGAGATCGATCGGCTCCGGCACTCGGCGACGGCCGCTCTGCTCACGCGGCGCGACGTGATCATCGTCGCTTCCGTCTCGGCGATCTACGGTCTCGGCTCACCCGAGCAGTACGAGGGGCAGCTGCTCCGTCTCGTGCGCGGTGTCGAGTTCCCACTGGACGCGGCGATCCGTCGGCTCGTCGACATCCAGTACGAACGGAACGAGATGAATCTCATCCGGGGGAAGTTCCGGGTCAAGGGCGACACGCTCGAGATCTTCCCCTCGTATGAGGAGACCGTGTTCCGGGTCGAGTACTGGGGTGACGAGGTCGAGAGGATCCTTCAGATGAACCCGCTCACCGGCGAGGTCATCGACGAACTCGGGGAGCTGTGGATCTACCCGGCCAGCCACTACGTGACATCCGAGGAGCGCATGCGCGTCGCCCTGGCCGGCATCGAAGAGGAACTCCACGAGCGACTCGCCGTTCTGGAAAGGAAGGGGAAACTTCTCGAAGCGCAACGGCTCCGGATGCGCACCGCGTACGACATGGAGATGATGCGCGAGGTCGGATTCTGCTCGGGGATCGAGAACTACTCGCGCTACCTCGACGGCCGGGAGCCGGGTGAGGCGCCGTATACGCTGCTCGACTACTTCCCCGACGACTACCTCACGATCGTCGATGAGAGCCATGTCGCCATCCCCCAGATCCGGGGCCAGTACGCGGGGGACCGATCTCGCAAGGACGTCCTCGTGGAACACGGCTTTCGTCTCCCGTCGGCGATGGACAACCGGCCCCTCACCTTCGACGAGTGGCATGCGAAGACGGGCCAGGCCGTGTTTCTCTCCGCCACCCCGAGTGCATGGGAACTTACCGAGTCGGGGCAGGTCGTCGAGCAGATCATCCGGCCGACCGGGTTGGTCGATCCGGAGGTCCTCGTCCGGCCGACGAGCGGGCAGATCGACGATCTCGTCGAGGAGATCCGGGTCCGTTCCGATGCGAACCAGCGGGTGCTGGTGACCACCCTCACAAAGAAGATGGCGGAGGATCTCAGCGACTACCTGCTCGAACTCGGTGTTCGAGCACGGTACATGCACAGCGACATCGACACGCTCGAACGGGTGCAGATCCTCCGCGACCTGCGACTCGGTGAATACGACGTGTTAGTCGGCATCAACCTGCTGCGAGAGGGCCTCGACCTTCCGGAGGTCTCGCTCGTCGCGATCCTCGACGCCGACAAGGAGGGCTTCCTGCGTTCGCAGACGAGCCTCGTCCAGACGATCGGCAGGGCGGCGAGGAACGTCGACGGTGCGGTCATCATGTATGCGGACGGGATCACCGACTCGATGCGGCACGCGCTGAACGAGACGAATCGTCGACGCCAGCTCCAGATCGAGTACAACGAGACACACGGAATCGACCCGCAGACGATCCGCAAGAAGGTCACCGACATCCTCGAACTGATCCAGAGCGCCGACGCCCCGTCGGCAGATCGGCGTGCCCGGGAGCTTCGCAGGAAGGAGCCGCTCGACCTGACCGTGCCGGACCTTCGGCGATTGATCCAGAGTCTCGAGGAGGAGATGCACGATGCGGCGGCGGAACTCCGCTTCGAATACGCCGCCCGGCTTCGAGACGAGGTGGACGACCTCCGCCGAGAGTTGACGGAGCTCGTCGAGGCAGGGAACTGAGCCTCGAATAGTGTCGGGGCTGCTCGGTACACTCGCCAGCACCAGCAACGACGGCGGGGCTATGGCCAGCGAGACCATCCACATCAGTGGTGCGCGCGAACACAACCTGAAGGATCTCCACCTCGACCTTCCGCGCGGCAAACTCATCGTCTTCACCGGACTGTCCGGCTCCGGGAAGTCGTCCCTCGCATTCGACACGATCTACGCCGAGGGGCAGCGCCGCTACGTCGAGAGCCTGTCGGCGTACGCGAGGCAGTTCCTCGGGCAGATGGACAAGCCGGATGTCGACTTCATCGAGGGCCTCTCTCCGGCGATCTCGATCGATCAGAAGACGGCGAGCCGGAATCCTCGATCGACGGTCGGAACCGTCACCGAGATCCACGACTACCTGCGGCTCCTCTTCGCCCGCGTCGGACAACCGCACTGTCCGAACGACGGCTCGCCGGTCGCCAGGCAGACACCCCAGCAGATCGTCGACCGAATCCTCGAGACCGACGAGGGAGCGCGGTTCCAGGTGCTCGCACCGGTCATCCGCGGCCGCAAGGGGGAGTATGAACAGCTTCTCAAGGACCTCGCACGCCAGGGCTTCAGCAGGGCCAGGATCGATGGCGAGGTACGGGACCTCACCGACGATATCGTGCTCGACCGGTACTTCCAGCACACGATCGAGGTCGTCGTCGATCGGCTCG
>JAOZRW010000006.1:0-26007 GCA_029939995.1 Acidimicrobiia bacterium
GACGCTACGATCGCCGGATGAACATCGACCCGGCCCTCTTCCGCGACGACGCGATCTCCGACGAGACGCGCTCCTTCACGACCGGTCTCCAGCAGATGCTGTCGGCCCTCCCCGACATGACCTCCTTCACCCCCGAGGAGATCAGGCAAGTCAGAAGAGAAGGCAAGAGTTGGATGGGTCCGATCGTCTACTCCGACCTCGCACGGACGATCACGATCGAGGGACCGGCCGGCGATCTCGATCTCCGCATCATCGACACCGGCGACTCCGACGGCGCGTACCTCCACATCCACGGCGGAGGCTGGGTGCTCGGTGGGGCGGACCTCAGCGACATCCAGAACGAAGCCATGGCCCGCGGTGCGGGAGTCACGGTCGTGTCCGTCGAGTACCGGCTCGCCCCGGAGCATCCTTACCCGGCCGGCCTCGACGACTGCGTCGCGGCCGCACGGTGGCTCATCGCCAACAGCGAGGAGATGTTCGGAACGGATCGGCTCGTGATCGGCGGCGAGTCCGCAGGGGCGAACCTCGCTGCTGCCGCGCTGCTCCGGCTCCGCGACGAAGACGGCTACACGGATTGGGCGGGAGCGAACCTCGTCTACGGCTCCTACATGGTCGAGGGAACACCGTCGGTCCGCCAGTGGAAGACCCGGGGCCTCATCCTCGACCCCGACGCCATGGACTGGTTCGGCAAGCACTATCTGGGTGACCGTTCGGTCGACTGCACCGACCCGTACGTCTCCCCCCTCTTCGGCCGACTCGACGACATGCCCCCGGCGCTGTTCACGGTCGGTACGTGGGATCCGCTGCTCGACGACACGCTCTTCATGGCGTCGCGCTGGATGGTGGCGGGCAACGACGTGGACCTCGCGGTGTATCCGGGAGGAACCCACGCGTTCGACGCGTTCCCGATCTCGATCGCGGTGGCCGCGAGAGATCGGATGCACGCATTCGTGCGAACCTCGATCGACGGCTGATCGGGCGCGGGGAACGGGGTCGATGCCCCGGGACCATCGCTACCATTACCGGACCGTGCTAGGCGGGGCGCTAGGGGTGCCCTGTACTCGAAACCCTCTTCATGCGAGGCTGAATCCCCGCCCGAGGGCGGTCGGTATTCGGGTCTAGCGCCGGGATCAGTCGGTGTTGAAGGTCGGGTCCTGCAGCGGCGGGGCACCGTGAATCGGGTCAGGTCCGGAAGGAAGCAGCCCTAAGCGGCACGCCCCGGGTGTTGCGGGGGTGCCCGACCGGAGTCGACGTCCCGGAACGCGCCGGATACCGTCGTTCGACGGCGGGTGCACGGGCTATCGCTTCGCGAGGAGCGCGCCCCAGACGAACCCCATCGGCCCCATGCGCCATGTGTCTTCGAGGCGAAGGGGCGACGCGCCGAACAGCGCCTCCGGCGACGGATGCTTGTCGAGCGTGTGATGGAGGTAGGTGTACTCGTCGCGGGCACCGATCGTCATCCCTGCGAGCGGAAGCACCACGGACGTTCCCGCGCGATGGATCGACGCGGCGACCGTGCCCGGCGGCCTTCCCAGATCGACGATTCCCGCCTTGCCTCCCGGTCGAAGGACGCGGTACATCTCCGCCACAGTTGCATCGACCGAATCGAGATTCCGGAAGACGTAGGCGGAGAACACGGCATCGAACGACTCGTCGGCGAACGGCAGTCGCTCGCCGACGGCGACGACTCGATGGTCCGCGTCGTTGAGTGCCAGCATCTCCGGTGACGGGTCGAGCGCCACTACGTCACGATCGCCGAACACTTCGTTCGCGGCTCCGGTCCCGGCACCGAGATCGAGGATCCGCCCTCGGGGAAGCCGGTCGATCGCCGTGACGCGCCAGTCGGAGTCCTTCCCGAGCGACAGGATCGAGTTCAACCGGTCGTACCGACTCGCGATGTCCGTGAACACGGCTCCGTTGCTCATGGGTCAGTCGATGACGTCGAAGCCGGTGTACGGGCGAAGCGCCTCCGGGATCACGATCGTCCCGTCGGCCTGCTGGTGGTTCTCCACGACGCAGATCAGTGCACGCCCCGTGATCGCCGTCCCGTTCACCGTGTGTACGAGCCGGTTCTTCCCGTCCTCGTCCTTGAACCGGATCTTGAGCCGTCGCGACTGGTAGTCGGTCGTGTTCGACGTCGACGTGATCTCGCGGTACCGCTCCTGGCCGGGGAACCACGCCTCGATGTCGTACTTCTTGGCCGCCGACGCCCCGAGATCGCCGGCGGCGACGTTCACGACCCGGTACGGCAGTTCGAGCGCCCGGACCAGTTCCTCCTCCCGGGCGAGGAGCAGGTCGTGCTCGTCCCTCGAGCGGTCGGGGTGAACGAACGAGAACATCTCGACCTTGTCGAACTGGTGGACGCGGAAGAGCCCTCGCGTGTCTTTTCCGTACGTTCCCGCCTCGACCCGGAAACACGTCGAGAACCCGGCGTAGCGCAGCGGCAGATCGGCGGCGTCGAAGATCTCGTCTCCGTGCATCGCTGCGAGCGGGACCTCGGACGTGCCGACGAGATAGAGGTCGTCTTCTTTGACCGAGTACACCTGATCACGGTCGGCCGGGAAGAACCCGGTGCCGAACAGCGCTTGCTCGCGAACGAGGATCGGTGGCAGCACCGGCGTGAATCCGTAGTCTGCGAGCCCGTCCATCGCCCATCGGACCATCGCCATCTCGAGCAGAGCGAGCTTGCCTTTCAGCATCCCGAATCGGCTGCCGGAGATCTTCGTCGCCCGCTCGACGTCGATGACCCCGAGTGCCGTACCGAGATCGACGTGATCCCTCACCTCGAAGTCGAACGCGGGCGGAGTTCCCCATCGTGTGATCTCGACGTTGTCTTCTTCGTCGAATCCGTCCGCCGCCGTCTCGTCGGCCAGGTTCGGGATGGTCACCCACCGTTCCATGAACTGCGCGTCGAGGGCGTCCGCCTCGGCGAGACGCTCCTTGTACCGGGCCGAGAGCCGTCCGGCCTCTTCGATGGCGGTCGTCTTATCGTCGCCCGTGAGCGAAGCGATCGACTTGCCGATGTCGCGCTGACGTGCACGCATCTCCTCGGCTTCGATGCGAACGGCGCGCCGCTTCTCGTCAAGTTCGATCAGTTCGGCGACGTCGAGGCTCTCTCCCCGGCGCTCCAGGGAGGCGGCGAGGAGTTCTGGTTGTTCGCGGAGGATTCCTACGTCGATCATGCTGGGAGGCTAGTGGCCGATGGCGCGAGCCACGGCCTCCTCTTCCTCGGGCGAGAGCTGCTCACCGCCGACGCCGCCGCGGATCTCCTTCGTGAAGAAGAGCGTTTCCTCTCTCGACACGAGGATCGAGATGACGACGCCGTCGCCCGCTTCGCTCAACAGGGCGATGGAACGGGACAGCCCGCCGGTGATGTTGCCGAACGCGTCGTAGGTGATGACGGCGGTTCGCGTCAGGGCGTACGGGAGCCTGGCTTCGATGTCCTGAACGCGTTGATCCAGCACCGTCAGCCCACTTTCGACGCGGTCGAGACGCCCGGCGGTCGCACCGAGTTGGGCGAACACGTTCCCATCTCGCGGAACGGCGTCGACCTGTTTGCGGATCTGCTGGAGCTGAATCATCTGCCAGATCGCGAGCACGACGACCAGCAGGACGATGACGATCGTGATCCAGTCGCTCATGCGCTCTCGTTCTGATAGAAGACCATGCGCCACGAATCGTTCTCGGGGTCCTCGTCCTTGTCAACTCCGGTGGTCAGGACGAGCTCGTAGAGACCGCCCGGTTGCAGCTCGAGCGTGTCGAACACGAGCGTTCTCGCCTGACCCGGTTGAAGTTCTGCGACCGTTTGCTTGACCGTGATCGACGGTTCGTCGCTCACCGTCGGAATGAGTTCGAGATTCACCGTGACCCACTGTTCCGGCTCGTTTCCCTTGTTCGCGATGACGGCCTGAACGATGAACTGCTCGGCGTGGGGAACCACGGGGACGCCGTTCCGTTCCCCGAGCGGCTCCGGATCCGTCAGCGCGGTCACCGCCACGTCGTGGAGCTCCCCGAGCTTGTACACGGAGTTGAGACGGAGCGCCACCAGCGGTGCATCGAACAGGCTCGCCTTGTCCCCGCCGGCGAAAGCGACGACGTCGAGATCCCCGATCGGCACGGCGTCGTCGAGACTCCCCGCAGATTCGAGGAACTGAGCGTACGCGAGGTCGCCGATCCGGAGATAGTCGAACGACTCCTGGAGACGATCGGTGCCCCCCGCTTCGGCCGGTTCGTCCAGGATGAGGATGATCGCATCGTCGAGGATGTCGATCGCGCTGTTCCAGGAACTCACCGCTGCGACGAGGTATCCGTTCGTCTCGCCCGCGGCGGCCGGCACGACGGCCAGGGCCAGCGTCTCCGCCGCCGCCTCCGACGACGCCCGCAGCTCTTCGAGGCGGCGCATGACTTCCGGACGTTCGATGTCCGTGATGGTCGCGAACATCGTTTCCAGTTCGGCCGCGGTTTCGGCCTCGGTGGTCGCCACGTCGTGGGCTACCGCGAGGTAGTCCGCGACGCCGCGCGCCTCGCTCCGACGGCGAACCGCCAGGACGACGATCGCCACGATGATGAATCCGATGAGGAGCGCCAACAGCCAGCGTCTTCGCTGCTGGCGGCGAACCGGCGGATAGGGGGAGTACGCCATAGTTGTGGGCGAGGGGGGACTTGAACCCCCACGAGTGTTACCTCACAGATACCTGAAACCTGCGCGTCTGCCATTTCCGCCACTCGCCCGCGGGAGCGAAAGGCTACCACGGGGTGTGGATATCTCCCCAGGGAACCCGGGCGTCGTTCCACCGTGGATGCTCGTTGCGCACCACCGTCGCCCGTCTTGCCCATACAATCAGATCATGAAGCTCGCCCGCGAGATGGAACGACGCCTCGAACGTCTGGTCGACGGAGCCACGGCGGCCGTGTTCCGCGGGAAGATGCACCCCGTCGACATGGCCGACCGGCTGATCCGGCAAGCCGACTTCGTCGTGGAAGACGGCGAGACCGGTCCCGAGGTCCCGAACTGCTGGACGATCCGCGTCCATCCCTCCGATCTGCCGATCGAGGTGGACGCGAACGACCTCAACGCCGAACTCGCTCGGGCCCTGACCGAAGTCGCCGCCGACCGGGGATGGAGGATCAACGGCCCGATCACCGTCGAGGTAGCCACCGACGTCGCCGTGCCGCGAGGTCTCGCCGACTGCTCCGGGCATTCCGACCCGGGGCCGATCGAAGCATGGGCGCAACTCGTCGCCACGTCGCCGCCGCTCGTGGCGGAGATCTGCGACAACCGCTCCGTCATCGGCCGGTCCACCGAGAGCGACGTCGTCGTCTCGGTCCCCGAGCTCTCCCGGAGCCAGGCGATGATCGTCCGCTCCGGGCAGATCGCAACCATCATCGACCTGGCGTCGGCGAACGGAACGTTCGTCAACGGCGAACGGCTCGGCGCAGATCCGCATCCGATCGTTCCCGGAGACACGGTGACGATGGGTGACATCGACTTCATGTTCCGGCAGCTGTGAGACACCGATGCCTGCACTGATCCTCAACGGGTTGAAGATCCTCTTCCTCGTCCTCATCTTCCTCTTTCTCTGGCAGGTCGGCCTCGCCATCAGGAGCCACATCGGGACCGGACCTTCCCTGAAGCGGAGTCGGGGCGGCCACGAGCTCGTGCTCCTGCGGGGGGACGCGAAGAAGGGCAGAACGATCCGGCTGCGACCATCCGGCCACACGATCGGGCGCAGCGCCGAGGCCGACGTAGTCATCGACGACCCCTACGCTTCCGAACTACACGCCAGGGTGGAGACCCACGATGGTGGCACGCTCGTTCACGATCTCGGCAGCACGAACGGTACCTATGTGAACGGTCGGCGCATCACCGCTCCGACACCGGTCGGCCGTGGCGATACCGTGCAGATCGGCAAGACGATCCTCGAGGTGAGATGAACTACGTTTGGGCGACGGCCACGCATCAGGGCAGGATCCGGGAACGCAACGAGGACTCGGTCTATCCCGAGACTTCCGGTTCCGGTGACGGTCCGGTCATCGTGGCGGTAGCCGACGGAATGGGCGGTCACGTCGCAGGCAACATCGCGAGCTCCGTCGCCCTCGCAGCGGCAACCGAGGCTCCCGACGATGCAGCCGTCGATACGACCGAACGCGTGCTCGCAGGCAACGAGGCGATCACGAGACGGATCGAGGAAGAGCCGGAACTCGCCGGGATGGGCACGACCATGACGCTCGGACGGTTCCGTGCCGACGGCGTGCTCGAACTGGCTCACGTCGGAGACAGCCGGTGCTACCTCTTGCGTGGAGATGTTCTTCGCCAACTCTCCACCGATCACACGGTCGTGGCCGAACTCGTCGCGCTCGGTCATCTCGATCCCGAGAGCGCCGCCACCCACCCGCAGAGGCACTTCGTCACGCGCACGCTCGGGCTCGGGCCCGTGATCGTCGACAGCCTCGAGCTCGAACTCGAGGAAGGCGACCGGATCCTGTTCTGCTCGGACGGTCTCACGACGATGCTCGACGATGACGGGATCAAGGACATCCTCATGGCGGGCGATGATGCGGAAGCGACCGCGTGGCACCTGGTCGAAGCCGCCAACTCCGCAGGCGGGGTTGACAACATCACCGTTGCCGTCGTCGACGTCAGGTCATGACCCGCAACACCGAAGCGATGCTCGTCCTCGCCGGGGCGACGCTCGCTTCGCTCGGTGCGGCGATGGTCGGCTTCGCCGAAGGACGCTGGCTCGACGCCACAGTTGCCCTGACGTTCGTCTCGTTCGCTCTCGCCTTCGGCTCGATTCACGTCGCGTTCCGCATGTGGGCCCCCAACGCGAACCCGCTCCTTCTCCCGATCGCGACGTTCCTCGCGGCGATCGGATCGACCGAGATCTTGCGTCTGGACCCCGACCTCGCTGCGCTCCAACGCTGGTGGCTCGTTCTCGCCGGTGCCGCGGCGGCGGGGACCGTGTGGCTCCTACGTTCCTCCGGGATCGCCGTCCTGCGCCGCTACCGGTACCTGTTCCTCAGCGCCGCGACCGTGCTCCTGCTCCTCCCCCTCCTCCCGGCCTCATGGCCGATCTACGGCGCCGTCGTCAACGGGTCGCGGCTCTGGGTTCGCATCGATCTCCCGCTCGCGGGGAGAGTCCTGTCGTTCCAGCCGGGTGAGATCGCCAAGGTTCTGCTCACGATCTTCCTCGCCTCGTATCTCGCCGATCGATCAGAAGCGATGTCGACCGTGTCGCGCAAGGTCGGTCCGTTCCAGATCCCGGAGCCGCGCCATCTCGGACCGATCGTCGTCGCCGCAGGAGCCGCATTCGTGGTGTTGATCTACCAGCGGGACCTCGGGGCCTCGCTGCTCCTGTTCGCGCTCTTCGTCGGGATGCTGTACGCGGCAACCGGGCGCGGCTTCTACCTCGGAACGGGCCTCTTCCTCGTCACGATCGCCGGGGGCGCCGCGTACGCGATGTTCGACCATGTCCGCGTCCGCATCTCCGCCTGGATCCATCCGTTCGCCGACTACACCGGTGCCGGGTACCAGACGGCGCAGGGCCTGTTCGCCATGGGGAGCGGGAGCCTGACCGGTTCGGGTGTGGGTCTCGGCCGACCGGACCTCATCCCCGCTGCAACGACCGACTTCATCTTCGCCGCCGTCGCCGAGGAACTGGGACTCGCAGGATCCGTCGCGATCATCGTTGCGTACGCTTTCCTCGTGACCGTCGGCTTCGGTATCGCCCTCCGGTCACGGGATCGGTTCCGCAAGTACCTCGCCGCCGGACTGACGATCCTCATCGGCGTCCAGTCCTTCCTCATCATCGCCGGGATCGTCCGGCTGTTCCCCATCACCGGAATCACGCTCCCATTCATGTCGTACGGCGGCTCGTCGCTCCTGGCGTCGGCGCTCATCGTCGCGCTCCTGGGTCGGATCTCCCATGAGGAGCAGACGTGAACGCTCCCATCAGGAGAACCGCGTGGGTGATCCTCGGAACGTTCCTCGCGCTCATCCTCGCCACCACGTGGATCCAGGCGATCGCGGGGCCCGGATACCGCGACGACCCGCGAAATCCCCGACTCACCGCGTGGCGTGTCGGCAGGGAGCGGGGGGCCATCATCACCGCCGATGCGGTCGTGACCGCTCGCTCCGATCCGCATCCGACGGATCCGCAGACGTTCACCCGCGTCTACCCCGAGCAGGACCGGTACGCCCACACGGTCGGTTTCACTTCCGTCCTCTTCGGCTCGCGCGGGCTCGAACGGACGAGACAGAACGACCTCGTCTCCCACCGGGATGCCACCATCTCGGGTGTGCTCAACGTCATACTCGGCGGAGATCCACGACCGAGAGGCCTGCGACTCACGATCGACGACGCCCTGCAACAGGCGGCCATCGATGCGCTCGCCGGCCAGCGCGGCTCGATCATCGCCGTCGATCCGGCCACGGGGGCCGTTCTCGCCAGCGTTTCGACACCGGGCTACGACCCCAACACGCTCATCGGACCCGACGCGGGACCGGTCGGGACGGAACTCGAGAACGATCCGGATCAGCCGCTCCTCCACCGCACCATCAACGCGACCTATCCCCCCGGATCGACCTTCAAGGTGATCACGGCCGCGGCCGCGCTCGAAGCCGGCATCGCCGGGCCTTCGACCGAGTTTCCCGATCCCGTCGAACTCGAACTCCCCGGTACGACGGCGACGATCCACAACTACGACGACGATGTGTGCGTCGACGGTCGCGCAGTCACCCTCGAAGACGCGTTCGTTCGCTCATGCAACACGACGCTCGCGGCGCTCGGGATGGAAATCGGCGCCGACGCACTCACCGCCACGGCGGAAGCGTTCGGATTCAACAGCGTCATCCCGTACGAGCTTCCCGTGGTCGCATCACCGATGCCCGACGCCGCGACGTATGCCGATGATCCCGCCGCCGCCGCCCAGAACGCTCTCGGCCAGCGCGACGTGCGAGCAACCCCCATGCAGATGGCTCTCGTGGCCGCCGCCGTCGCGAACGAAGGCAACATCATGATCCCGTTCGTGGTCGCCGACGTGTTCACGCACGACGGCAGGATCGAGTCCTCGACCCAGCCGACGCTCTGGCGGAGAGCCATCAGCCCAGCCTCTGCCGCGGTCCTCTCCGACATGATGGAGAAGGCGGTGATCTCCGGAACGGGACACAACGCAGCCGTGCCGGATCTCCGGGTCGCGGGCAAGACCGGAACCGCGGAGGTGACCGGCTCGGCTCCGGACGTCTGGTTCATCGGGTTCGCACCGGTCGATCCCGAACCGGGAGAACGCCGCATCGCCCTCGCGGTGCTCCTCGAGAACGGCGGACCGGCGGGAGAGACGGCTTCGGGTGGATCGGTGGCCGCACCGATCGCCGCGAAGCTCTTCGAGGCGTATCTCCGATGACCGGCCGGCACCCTCAAAGTCCGTTCCGTCGGTACCATCGCTGGTGAACATGGAAAATCGCGTTCTCTCCGACCGATATCGCATCGTCAGGCATCTCGCCAGGGGCGGGATGGCTGATGTCTACGAAGCCGAGGACACCCTGCTCAACCGGCGGGTCGCGGTGAAGGTCCTCCATGCGAACTTCTCCTCAGACGGCGCGTTCGTGACCCGCTTCAAGCGGGAAGCACAAGCTGCAGCGAACCTGAGCCATCCGAACATCGTCGCCATCTACGACTGGGGGAAGGACGGGTCGACCTACTTCATGGTCATGGAGTTGATCGAAGGTCGAACGCTGCGCGACATCCTCAAGACCGAAGGAGCTCTCTTCCCCCGCAGGGCGGCCGAAATCGCCGCCGAGACCGCGGCAGCCCTCACCGTCGCCCACCAGGCGGGCGTCGTCCACCGGGACATCAAGCCGGGGAACATCATGATCACGCGAGACGGATCGGTCAAGGTGACCGACTTCGGAATCGCGAGAGCGCTCGACGACTCCGAGGAACTGACCCGCACCGGTGCCGTCATCGGCACGGCCACGTACTTCAGCCCGGAGCAGGCACAGGGCCTCCCCGCCGACGGCCGCTCGGACGTCTACTCACTCGGCGTGGTGCTCTACGAGATGCTCACCGGCCAGCCTCCCTTCACCGGCGAGAGCCCGGTCGCCGTCGCCTACCAACACGTGTCCGAGTTCGCGCCGACGGCCGCACAGGTCAACCCCGAGGTTCCGCCTGAGCTCTCCGCCATCACCGAGGCGGCGATGGCCAAAAGCCCCGCCGATCGGTATCCGAGCGCCTCGGATCTTCGCTCCGACATCCTCCTCTTCCTCTCGGGCCGCCAGCCACTGGTCGTGGGCGCAGCAGCGGCGGCAGCGGCCACCGCCCTCGTCCCCCCTCCCGCGACCGTTCCCCCGGATGAGACGGCCCGGATCATCGCCAGTCAAACGGAGGACGGAACGACCGGCCAGGGAACCTACGTCGCCGCGGTGATCGCCCTCCTGGGATTGCTCGCCATCGGCGTATTCGTGTTGTTCCGCCTCTTCACCGGCGCCGGCGGGGGTGGCGGCATGGTCACCATCCCGGATCTGAAACTCGTCCCTGCGGAGACCGCATCCAGAACGCTCCAGGAGCTCGATCTCAAAGTGCTGAACCGGCTGGAGAACAGCGAGACGATTCCCGCCGGTGTGGTCATCGACACCGAACCGATCGCCGGCACCGAGGTCGAGAAAGGCTCGTTCGTCACGGTCGTCGAGTCCGCCGGGACGGAGCAGTTCATGGTTCCTCCCGTCGTCGGTGACACGGAGGAGGTCGCCAGGGCGCTCATCGAAGCCCAGGGATTCGAGGTCGGCCGGGTCGAGTACACGCTCACGGAGGACGTTCCGGCGAACACCGTGATATCACAGGACCCCTCCGCCGGAACCGAAGCGGCCGCCGGTTCCCTCGTCAATCTCGTCGTCTCGAAGGGCCCGTTCTCGCTCGAGATTCCGGACGTGTCGGGCAAGTCCGGCGACGAGGCGGAGCTCGAACTCGCGAGGGTGGGGTTCACGAACGTCACATCGGATGAAGAGTTCTCGCCCGACATCGCCATCGGGTTCACGATCCGCACCGACCCCGAAGCGGGCCGGGTCATCGGTCGCGACGACACCATCATCGTCTGGGTCTCGAAGGGCCCCGAGCCGACAACGGTCCCAAATCTGGTCGGCATGACGATCGCAGACGCTACGGCCGCGGCGGAGAACGCGAACCTGAGCATCATCGAAGATGGAACCGTCGAAGTCGATGCAGCCAGCCGTCTCGACGGTCTCGTCGCCGAGCAGAGCCCCGGTTCCGGCACGACGGTCGACTCCGGTACCGACATCGCCGTGAAGATCGGCGTCATCAAGCAGGTCGCCGTTCCCGACTTCATCGGAATGACGGCAGACGAAGCAGCGGCGGCGGGAGCCGCGGCCGGCCTCGACGTCATCGTCGGCGGAACCACGGTCGTGCAGCCCGGTGATCCCAACATCGGCAAGGTCGCCGATCAGAGCCCGTCGGCGGGCACCCACATCGACGACGGCAGCCAGGTGACGGTCCTGCTCGGCGAGGTCGAACAGGTAACGGTGCCCGACGTCAGAGGTATGACCGAAGCGGATGCGAACGCCGCCATCACGAACGCCGGCCTCGTCGTCGCCAAGACCGAAGCTGAAGACTCCTCGCCTGCCGGAACCGTCATCTCCCAGGATCCGATCGGTGGCACGACGGTCGATCGCGGTTCTACGGTGAACATCGTCGTCTCGACCGGCCCGCCACCGACGACCACGTCCCCCTGATGACGCTGCTCGTCGAGCAGGAACGCAACGACGCCCTCCTCGCCTGGTACCGGGTCGAGCGGCGGTCCTTCCCGTGGAGAGGCGAGAGCGACCCGTACAAGGTCCTGGTGTCCGAAGTGATGCTGCAGCAAACGCAGGCATCACGCGTGATCCCCTTCTACGAGCGCTTCACCGCCCGCTTCCCGTCCGCCGCAGACCTGGCGTCGGCCGATCTCAAGGACGTACTCGCCCTCTGGACGGGTCTCGGTTACAACTCGCGAGCGCTTCGGCTGCGCGAGACGGCGCGGATCGTCACACGGGACGGCTGGCCGACGACACCCGTCGGTCTCGTCGAACTCCCCGGCATCGGCCCGTACACCGCGGCCGCCGTCGCTTCGTTCGCGTTCGGAGAGCAGGTGGCGACCGTCGACACGAACCTGCGCCGGGTCCTGAGCCGCTGGCACGGAGAGTCCCTGAGCGGCCCGACGCTCCATTCGGTCGCTGCCGACGATCTGGGACATCCCGCCGCCGACTGGAATCAGGCGATGATGGATCTCGGTGCCACGCGATGCCTTCCGAGGAATCCGGACTGCACCCGGTGCCCGGTGGCGCAGTGGTGCGTCGGCCCCGACTCCTATCGGCCGCCGACCCCGCAGGGCCGTTTCGAGGGGTCCGCGCGACAGTTGCGCGGCGCCGTCGTTCGCTCCCTCGTCGGGGGAGAGGCCACCGGGCGCGAGATCGCCGGCCACACGGGGTTCCCCGTGAAGGACGTCGAGCGAGCCCTGGCCGATCTCTCGGATGAAGGCCTGGTGAGCGACGACGGCACGGGCACGTACCGCATCGCCGAGTGAGCCGGTCCCGGCTATCCGTCCCGCCGGCCGATCGCCGCGCCGTTCAGGAAGTTCGCCAGCAGGTCCTTGCCGACTTCCGTCATGATCGATTCGGGGTGGAACTGGACGCCCTCGATCGGGTACCGGCGATGCCGCACCCCCTGCACGACCCCGTCCTCCGACGTAGCGGTGATCTCGAGGGCATCGGGAACAGAGGTTGCGACGAGGGAGTGATACCTCGTGGCCTCGAACGGGTTCGGAAGACCGGTGAAGACTCCTCGCCCGTCGTGGTCGATCATCGACACCTTGCCGTGACGGGGCTCGGGAGCTCGGCCGATCGTGCCGCCGAACGCTTCCACGATGGCCTGATGTCCGAGGCACACGCCGAGCGTGGGTATCTCCGTCCCGATCGTCGCCAGGTACTCCATCGAGTACCCGGTGTCCTGTGGAGTGCCCGGTCCCGGGGAGATGACGAGCCGGTCGGGTCGCAGAGCGGCCCCCTCGATCGGTGACATCTCGTCGTTCCTGATCACGATCGGGTCGGCGCCCAATTCACCGAAGTACTGGACCAGGTTGTAGGTGAACGAGTCGTAGTTGTCGACGACCAGGACCTTCATCCGATCGTACCGCCGGTGTCGAGGAGGTTCGTGCCGATCCAGTCGTACACGAAGAAGAGCGCGATCAGACCGATGATCACGACGATCACGGCGATCACGACCTTGGCGGCCATCGGCCCGGGGAGAGAGATGAACCAGTTCTTCATGCGTAAATCGCCTCCCAGTTGGGCCCGTCGATCAGTTCGGCGAACACGATCAATCGCTGGCGTGCAGAGTATTTCGGATGACACGTGGTGAGCGTGAGCCACGCACCGTCCCTCGGCTCGGTAACCCAGAGTTCGGTCGGACGAACGATGATCGTCTCCCGAACAGCGTACGTGTGCGTTCCCAGGGCCGTCTCGACCTCGATGATGTCGCCGGGGTTCAGCGTGTCGAGCTCGTGGAAAGGGGCCCCGTAGGTCGTCCGGTGCCCGCTGATGACCGCATTGCCCGGCTGTCCCGGGAGCGGCGTGCGCGGCATGTGCCCCGCCCCGTTCTTCAGGTCCCGGATCGAGACCCCTTCGACGACGGTCCATCCATCCTTCAGGCGATCGATCGTCGGGATCCTGATGATCGCGAACGCGGTGCCCTTCTCAGGCGTGGACTCGACGAGGATCGTCCGCTTCTTCGGGACGAGCGGCGCACCGGGGTCGTTCCCCGATCCTCCGGCGCCGGGTACCACCTCTCCCGGCGGCAGGGTGGTTCCCACACCGGGAGTCGTCGTCGAGGACGGCGCGGGTGGCGTGTACTCGACCTCTGTGATCTCCGCTTCCTGGAAACGGGTCTCCGCTTCCTGGACGAGAGCCTCCTGGTTCTGTTGGGCGAACCAGGTGGTGACGAAGAGTTGCTGGGCGACGAACCCGAGGATCAGAAGGCCGGCGACGATGCTCGTCCACCCGACGATGCGAACAACGCGCCTCACCACACCCATCGGTCGGGACTCCGGTTGGCCGGTCGCGGGGGCTGGCGTCTCGTCCATAGATGCGCAGCGTACCGGCGAGACCACACAACGGGAGCGGTTCTCTCGTTGGGATCGGCCCCAACGGTCGCTACGCTCTGGCCCATGCCAGTATCGAAGGGCCGCAAGAAGGCCAACAAACGACCGACTCCGCCGAAGAACCCGACCGCGAGCAAGGTCGAGACCAAGGGCCCATCGCCGACCTGGTACGTCGTGACCATGTTCGGTCTGATGGCTCTGGGAATCGTCGTGATCCTCCTCAACTACATGCAGTTGTTCGGAGGACACGCGGACAACAAGTTCCTGTTGGTGGGCCTCGCCATGATCGGCGTCGGCTTCGGGATGACCCTCAATTACCGCTGACCGCCGGAGTGTTCGAGGCCCGATCGACGTGGTAATTACACGTGTGTAGTTATCCACGGATCGTTCCACAGCCTGGGGACAGCTTCAACGTTCTCACTACTGTTGCCTGACGACGGAATCGATCGGGGGAGGATCCCATGTCGAAAGAAGACAAGCTACGCAAGGCAGCCATCGCTGCGACCGGGGACGAAACGATCTTCGACGTCGCCGAGTTCAACCCGAAGGGATCGGCGGGTGCTTCGGCCGCCGGCGCAGCGGCGGGTTCACTCGCCGGAGGCGCCGCAACGGGGGGCGATAGTTGGGGACAGAGTTTCGGTGCGGCCGGCGGCATGGCAGCCGGCAGGGCCATGATGGGGATGAGCAAAGATCTCCCTCCGCGTGTTTGCGTCGCCGTCTCACCCGAAGAGGTCTACCTCCTCGGGATGAAGGCCATGGGCTACCACGTCGACCCGATCGCGAAGATCCACAGGGACAGGCTCGGCGTCGAGGTCCACCAGCGTGTTTCGGTGCGCACGATCGTCCTCGAAGACCTGGACACCGGAGCCAAGTTCCCCCTCGAGGTGAAGCGCCTCAACTTCTATCACGCGAAAGCCATCGTGGGCCTCCTCTTGATGAGTGAGGAGCACCACGAAGAGGAAGAGGAAGAGGAATCCGCCGAGGAGTGACCCCGACCGATCCGGTGACGAAGTGGACACCTCCGGGTGTCCGCTTCGCGTACGGCTTCAGTCGGCGAGTTCGAGGATGGTGCCGTTGGCGGTCCCACCGCCCTCGCACATGGTCTGGAGTCCATACCGCGTGCCGGTTCGTTCCATCTCGTGCACCAGCGTCGTCATCAGACGCGCTCCGGAGGCGCCCAGCGGATGCCCGAGGGCGATGGCGCCGCCGTTGACGTTGACCTTGCCCCAGTCGGCTCCGGTCTCGTGCAACCACGCTCCGACGACCGAGGCGAACGCTTCGTTGACCTCGAACAAGCCGATGTCGTCGATCCCGAGACCCGCCTTCTCCAGCACGATCTCGGTGGCCGGGATGGGGCCCGTGAGCATCGTCACCGGATCGGTCCCCGTCACGGAGAACGCCTTGAAGGTAGCCCGGGGCCGCAGCCCGAGTTCCCGGGCTCTCGTCTCGCTCATGATGAGGATCGCAGCCGCACCGTCCGTGATCTGGGACGAGTTCCCTGCGGTCACGACGCCGTCTTCTTTGAACGCGGGCTTCAGGTTGCCGAGGATCTCGACCGTCGTCGACGGGCGGATACCCTCGTCTCCGGTCAACGGATCGTCCCGACCGTCCACCTCGATGGGAATGATCTGCGAGGCGAACCGTCCCTCGACCGTTGCCTGATGCGCGCGCATCTGCGAGTCGTATGCGATCTGATCGAGATCGTCACGGGTGAGCGACCACTGTTCGGCGATCATCTCGGCCGAGATCCCCTGCGGCACGAGACGATGATCGTATCTGACCCGCATCTTCTCGCCGAACGGCTTCCCCGGTCCCTGGGAGAAGGAGATGCCCATCGGAACCCGCGTCATCGACTCGACGCCGGCGGCGATCACCAGGTCGTAAGCGCCGGCCATGATGCCCTGCGCTGCGAACGATGCCGCCTGCTGGCTCGAACCGCACTGCCGGTCGAGCGTGACGCCGGGGACCGTCTCGGGCCACCCGGCGGCGAGCGCCGCGTTCCTGCCCACGTTGAACGTCTGTTCCCCCACCTGAGAGACGCATCCCATGATGACGTCGTCGACGAGGACCGGGTCGAAGCCGTTGCGCTCGACGAGCGCAGTCAACGTCTCTGCGACGAGATCGACGGGATGCCACCCGGCAAGCGATCCGTTCCTCTTCCCCATCGGCGTGCGGACGGCATCGACGATCACGGCGTTTTCCACGGGATCCTCCCCGGATGGCGGGCGTGGAGACGATCGGACTCGAACCGACGACCCCCTGGTTGCAAACCAGGTGCTCTCCCAACTGAGCTACGTCCCCGTGTGGCGAACAGTCTATCGACCGGCCGGAGATGGCGACCGTGTCAGAACTTGAAGACCATGAAGACCATGGCGACGAACAGCAGACCGGTCCTCACATGGCTCGCCATGGTTACCTGTCTCATGAGGCCGGGGACCACATCGTTTCCGCTCTCCGGATCGTTCAAGGCACGTTCTACCCGGTCGACGCGCGGCGTCGCATAGAACAGGTCGACGACGACGGCGATCGCGGCGAGGAGTATCCCCGCACCGATCCAGGGTTCCTCGAACCCGATGTGCGAGGAGATCCCGACCAGCCAGAAGCCGAAGACGATCGCGGCGACGCCCGCAAGGTTGAAGAGTCGCCGGTTCGTCGCCCCGACCTTCCGAAATACCGTCATGAGGGCCGTCTCGTCGCCGCCGCGTCCGGCGGCCGCCATGAGCGCCTCGACGTAGATCGATCCGCCCATCCACACGATGACGGACAGGAGGTGGAAGAACAGGATCCAATGACGCACGGGGTCTCCTTACGACCGGGGCAAGAAGCGAGGCTACCCCGGGCCGTTCGCGTAGCGAAGCGCTTCCTCGATCTCGGCGCCGGCATGCGTCGGCGTTGTCACGATCACCGTCACGACGTCGCCCGATCCGGTGATGATGGCCCGCCGGTCCTTCTCTTCGAGAGCCTCGTCGAGCACGAGACCGGCGATCGACCGATTCCTCATGATCCTGACGGCGTCGACGGCCGCATGTGCCGTCAGCGTCCGATACCCCATCTCCGTGACGGAACGTACGGCGTCGTCGACCCGGTCGGCGGTCGGGCCGACGACGAGGATCGAACCCTTCACGGAGATCCGTACCGACGACCGGGACCGTTCGACGACTTCGCACAGTCGTTCGATCATCACACGGAGCTCGGCCTTCACCTCTTCGTCGACGAGGGTCGTTCCTTCGAACCGTTCCCCGGTGCCGGAGACCATCACCTGCGGATCGGCGACGATGCAGAGGCTGTTGTGCGAGAGGATATCCCGCAGGTGCCGCTGCGATCGTGCGGTTCCGGACCCGCCGCCAGCCCCGATGATGGCCGCCGGCTTGAAATCGAGCGGTGAGTCGGGCCCGCGGGAGAGCCAGTCGACGGCGTTCTTCAACGCGCCGGTGACCGACCAGTTGTACTCCGGGGTGGCGAAGACGATTCCGTCGGCGGCACCGACGACCGATCGGAGCGCGGCGACCGGCTCCGACATGCCCCTCTCCCGCTCGTCGTCCTGGTTGTAGAGGGGTATGCCGTTGAGCGGAACGATCTCGCCCGTGATCCCTTCGGGAAGGCGGTCGAACGCCGCGCGCAGCAGCGCCGTGTTGTAGGAGGCAGTGCGGAGGCTGCCGGAGATGCCGACGAGGTGTACGGGATCCATGATGTTCATCAATCGCTCGGGGCACCGACCCTATTCCCCGTCTCGCCCCTACGAGCCCTTCCTTGCTATCGTTCTCGCTCCGCGGGCCCATAGCTCAGCCTGGTTAGAGCGCATCCCTGATAAGGATGAGGTCCCTGGTTCAAATCCAGGTGGGCCCACCGACGAGACCTCTTGCACAGCAAGGGGTCTCTCGTACTCTCGCTCCGCCGTCCGGGCCGTCCGCCCCATCGAACAGGCCGTATGTGATGGACCGATATGATCCGGTGCACCCGACCACCGGAGTGCCCATGAAGAAGTCCTTGTTGATCGGTGCCGCTGCCGTCGGCGTCGCCGCCGGAGCCGTCGCCGTCCGAGCGGGCCTTCGGAGCGGCCGACGAACCGAGACCCTTCCGACACCGTCACCCACCGAACCGGTCATCGAGCCGGGAATCGATGCTCAGTCGTTCCTCGACCATCTGGCGGAGGCCGTTCGTATCCCGACCGTCGTCTACGCGGAGCGGGAGCGCAACGACCCGGCCGACATCCTGGCAATGCATGCTTTCCTCCGGGAGTCCTATCCCCTGACGCACGAGCGGTGCCGGGTTGAGACCGTCAATGATCTGTCGCTGCTGTTCACCTGGGAGGGGACCGACGCGGATGCCGATCCGATCGTTCTCATGGCCCACATGGACGTCGTACCCGTCGAACCGGGTACGGAAGACGACTGGCTCGTTGGGGCGTTCGAGGGGAAGACCGTCGACGGCGAACTGTGGGGCCGGGGCACGCTCGACGACAAGGGCCCGCTCATCGCAGTGATGGAGGCCGTCGAGCACCTCGCGTCGACCGGATTCACGCCCGAACGGACGGTGATCCTCGCCATCGGTCACGACGAAGAGATCGGCGGTGCCGAAGGCGCCGCGAACGTGGCCGCGCTGTTGAACGAGCGTGGCGTCCGGCCGTGGTTCGTGATCGACGAAGGCGGCGCCGTCACGGACGCTCTCCCGCCGCTGACGACCGACCCGGTGGCGCTCGTCAAGGTCGCCGAGAAGGGCTACGTCGATCTCGAACTGACCGCGACCGGCGAGGGCGGGCACTCCTCGTTCCCTCCGAAGCAATCGACGATCGGGGCCCTAGCTGCGGCGATCCAACGACTCGAGGCGCATCCCATGCCGGCACGGATCGACGTCCTCCGCCCGTTCTTCGCGGCGCTCGCCCCCCGACTCGATCCCCGTCTCCGGCCGATCCTCACGAATCTCGGCGTCACCGGACCGGCCGTGTCGCGTCTCCTCGCATCGAAACAAGAGACCAACGTCATGATGCGAACGACGACGGCGGTCACGATGGTGTCCGGCGGCGTCAAGCCCAACGTGTTGCCGCAGGAAGCCTCCGCGGTCGTGAACTTCCGGATCCTCCCCGGCGACTCGATCGAATCGGTCATCGAGCACGTGCGGAACGTCGTCGGTGACGACATCGCCGTCCTGCCCGTCGGGGAGATGCGGGGCGAGCCGAGCCGGTTCTCCTCGACCGACTCCCCGGCATGGAAAGTGCTCGGCACGAGCATCGAAGAGACGTTCCCGGATGCGGCCGTGGCCCCCTGGATCCTCACCGGAGCGACCGACTCCCGGTACTACTCCGACTTCGCTGGAGACATCTACGGCTTCGCCCCGTTCACGGGAGAGATGGACATGCTCGGAGCCATCCACGGGACCGGAGAGCGCATCCGAACCTCGGACGCCGAAACGGCCGTGTCGTTCTTCTGCCGCCTCATCCGCAACGCCCAGCCGGACGCCTGAGGAAGCGACCGCCGGGATGCAGCACAGCGTGGCCGATGTGCTCGTGCACGTCTCGAACGGCGAACGCGTGCATCCCGGGGAGGTGTTCGGTCTCGGGACGATGCCCGGTGGCTGTGGCATGGAGAACGACCATTGGCTCAGCCGGGGAGACGTGATCGAGATGCGCATCGAGCGGATCGGTTCGCTCACGAACACCATCGCTTCCCCGCCGGCCGGATAGACGGCGCCGGCCGCGTCACGCCGGCCGCCCCGATACCCTCGGCAGATGTCCACCCAACCGACGAAGAACCTCGATACGTTCCCGAATCCGCACCCCGACCGTGACTACACGATCACGTTCGACGCGCCGGAGTTCACCTGTCTCTGTCCGCTGACCGGCCAGCCGGACTTCGCGCACTTCACGATCGACTACGTCCCGGATGAGCGATGCGTCGAACTCAAGTCGCTCAAGCTCTACCTGTGGTCGTACCGGGACGAGGGGGCGTTCCACGAGGACGTGACGAACCGGATCCTCGACGACATCGTCGCCGCCGTCGCACCCCGGTGGGCGAGAATCGTCGGCGACTGGAACGTGAGGGGCGGGATCCGCACGATCGTCACCGTCGAGCACGGAACACGCGACTGACCTATTGAACGGAGTCCCGCTCTATTCCCGATCGGAGCCGGCGTCGACGGCGGGTTCTTCCCCGGTCGACCGCATCGCGAGGATCCCGGCGACGAGTGCCACGACGGCCGATCCCAACAGCAGTCCTCCGGTGACATCCGTGAGCCAGTGAATGCGAAGATAGGTGCGGCTCAACGCCATCAAGAGCGCGTAGGTGATCCCGATGCCGAGGAAGAGTCGGCTGCGTCGCGGCCACACGACCCCGGCGAGAACGGCAAGGCCGATCCCGATCGCGGCGCCGGACACCATCGCATGCCCCGACGGATACGACGCCGACGACTCGTGAACGAGCGCATCCACCGGGCGTGCGCGATCGACCAGCAGTTTCACGACCGTGGAGAGGATCTGCGCGCCGGCAACGATCGCGACCCACGACCAGAACAGCCGCCACCGTTTCGCCACAGCGAAAGCGACACCGATGACGATCGCTGTTGCGGTGGCAACGGGGACCCCGCCGACCACGTGGAACCCTTTCGCGACGGCGACGAGCCACGGAACTTCGGCGTCCGCCATCAGCGACCGCCACGCGTCGTCGAGAGGTTGAGTCCACCCGGTGACGACCCCGACCGTCACGGCGAGGAACGCGAGGAACAGAGCGACACCGAACCAGAGATATCGTCGAACGGGAGCCGTCATGGATGCGACGTTAGCGGCGTCATCACTTCGTCCCATGAGACGGGGCGGCCATCTTCGATCGACCGATGGGCGGCAACGCCGATCGCTACGGCGCGCATCCCGTCTTCGAACGTGACCTTCGCCGGAGTGCCGTTGCGGATCGCTTCGAGGAAGTCGAGGTGCTCGAGGTAGCTCGAGCCCTCGTGCAGCCCTGCATACGTGATGCGATCGTCGGCGACTTCGAACTCCGTGACTGAACCATCCGACCGGCGCCCGATCCGCACGACCGACTCGGGAACGAACGCCTCGACCTTGCCCGCGTCACCGGTGACCGCGATCTCCTGCTCGTTCCGGCTTCCCTCGGCGAACATGCACAGGTCGAGCATGGCCCTGGCTCCGCCGTCGTAGTCGACGATCACGTAGGCGTTGTCGAGGATGTCCGGCACTTCACCGTCGTACGTCTCGTCGAGATGGTTGACGCTCTGGCCGCCGGATGCGTAGACGCGGACGGGTTCGGCCCCGGTGATGAGGTTCATCAGGTCGAAGAAGTGGCAGCACTTCTCGACGAGCGTCCCTCCCGTGTTGCGGTTGAACCGGTTCCAGTCGCCGACCTTGACGAGGAACGGGAAGCGGTGCTCGCGAATGGCCACCATGTGAACCCGTCCGGCCGTTCCCTCGTTCACCTCTTCGACGAGTCGTGCGATCGCGGGCTTGTACCGGTACTCCATCCCCATCCAGGCGACGCCGTCGTAGCCCTCCGCCGCTTCGATCACCGTCCGGCAATCTTCCACGGTCGTGCACAGCGGCTTCTCGGCAAGGACATGGAGGCCTGCATGGAGAACGTCGGGAAGGATGTCGATGTGGGTGTGATTCGGGCTCGCGACAACGATCGCGTCGCAGAGACCGGACGCGATGAGGTCGCGGTGGTCGGAGAAGACCCCTTCGTCGCCGATGCCGGCCGCCGCCGCCCCGGCGGCCCGGGATCCCGCATCCGGGTCGGCTACGGCCGTCACCCCGGCTCCATCGAGCGCGTTGATGTTCAGGATGTGCTCGATCCCCATCATGCCGGTGCCGATGACGCCGTAGCGGATCATGTTCGTCATGTCGCTCCTCACAGTTCAACGACCGGCATCGACAGGAGCGCTGCAAGCGCCGCCAACTGCTCCCGCACGTCTCCGTAGACGATGCCGTAGTGGTGTTCCAATCCCTCATCCATGACCGTCGCCAACACGTCGTCGACCGGCCGATCGAGCCGTGCGACACCTGCGGTGCCGGAGAACGCGAGCGGCGCCGAGATCATGTCCCCGCCGCCGATGACGAGTCGATGGGTTCCGCGCGACCGGCTGAATCGCGCGAGGGTGATGCGCCCGGGCTTGAGCGGGAACTCGTTGAGGAGCGGCAGTTTCCGGTTCGAGTGGACGGTTGCCCTGGGGATGACATCCGGGTCGGCCATCTCGAACGGGGCCAGACCGCAGTGCCAGAAGACGGCCGTGTTCGAGACGCGATCGAGATGAACGAGATCGGTGACGAATGCCGCCGACCCGGCGAGCCACTGCATCACGAGGCCGGTGATGTTGCCGTACACGTCGGCTTCGCATGTTCCGATCACTCCGGCGTCGTTGAGGAGCGACATCGGGGTACATGCGGCCCCGCCGAACTCCGTGAACGTCTCGGGCCAGCAACGGGTTGCGACGCCCGACCAGCCGCGTTCGTCGACGAGGGAACTGAGACCGACGTTCAATCGGAGGCTCTGCTCGACGGAGCGGGGATCGAGCTCCCCGATGCCGGAGAGGAAGGACGATGCCCGCGTCGTTGCCTGCGCGAGCTTCCCGGGATCGGCTCCGGTGGAACGGTCGAAAAGGGTCGGGAGGGGGATTTCGTCGATCGCAGTGCCGAAGACCTCGCCGATGACCCGGGCTTCGTAGTCGCACGGCTCGAACCCGGTCGGATGGTCCCCGACACGGCCGATCGTGGCTGCGGCGATGCGGTCGCGAACCGTCGATGCCGTCTCGAGCATCGCATCGTCGAATGTGTCGACCGATCTGACGTCGGCGATCGATGGCCGTGTGAACGGCACCGAGAGAGCGGCGCTCAGGCCGGCGACCGCCGTCTCGTCCCCGGCGTCGCGGTAGATCCACCGGTAGGACCGCCCGAGGTTCGTGAGGGCGTAGCCGCCGAGGTTGATGCCGCAGAAGGAGTTGAGACGAAGACGCCCGCCTGTTCGCTCCTCCGGAAAGGCCCACAGGACCACGGGCAGGTCCGTCGCCGTAGCGTGGACGAGCAGTGTCGAATCCGCGAAGGTCGCCTGCAGCACAACGAGACCGTCGATGCCTTCTTCGAGCTCCTCCACCGCCGCATCGACCGCGTCGATGTCCATCAGCAGGTCCGGCGACCCGGTGAGGTCCCAGGGTCCCCCGAGCAGCGTTCGCCACGCCGCGTTCGCAGTAGCCGTCGCGAACGGGACGTCGAACGTAGGACGACCGAGAGCGATCACGCCGAGCTTCATTCGTTGCCTCCGAGCCTGTCCTCCATGAACGACTCGACCTCTTCGATAGAGGGAATCCCCTCTCTCCCTCCGAACCTGGTGCATTTCAGCGCCGCCACGGCCGCAGCACGCCGAACCACGTCGTGGATCTCTCTCCCCTCTGCGATGCCCAGGGCGAAGGCCCCGTGGTAGACGTCGCCCGCCCCGAGCGTGTCGACGGCGACGACGGTGTATGCGGGCGAACGGACCATCGTGCCGTCGTCGAGCCACATCATCCCTTCGGCACCCAGCGTGACACCGACCCACGCAGCCGTCCGTCCGGCGACCCGTCGGAGTGCCTCCTCAGGATCCGGCGAGCCGGTGACCCCCGCGAGAGCAGGCGCCGAGAAGAGAACGTAGTTCGGAAGTCGCAGAGCTTCGGCGACATCCCACTCGGGAGCCTCATCGAAATCGAGGATCGACGGCACGCCGAGATCAGTGGCGGCGACGAGCGCCGAGCGGCTGCCCACCGGCCAGCGCATGTCGACGAGCACGGCGTCGGATCCCTCGAGGTCCGCCGCGGTCACGATGTCATCGGGCCCGTGAAGGCGTGGATCGGTGTAGTTGACGATCGTTCGCTCTCCGTCCGGTTCGACGACGATCGACGACACCGGTGACGACGCGTCCGGGACACGACGAATCCCGCCGGTGTCGACGTGCCATCGATCGAGGTCCGCCATGATGTGATCCCCGATCGGGTCCTCGCCTATCCGGCCGACGAAACGAGCGATCCCGCCGAGGGCGGCGACGGTCACGGCGGCCGTCGCGGCCGGTCCCCCACCGACCTGTGCGAGAGAGGATGCGAAGGCCTTCCGACCGCGATCGGGCCGCACATCAACGCCGAAGACGAAGTCCATGACGGCGAGCCCGACAGTGGTCACGACGGTCATCAACGATCCTCTCCGGAACGGTGCGGTGCGTACTCTCGGCGACGGTTGCAGCCATCGCCGCATCTGCTCTCACGGTAATCGACCGGCGTGGCGATTCGCGAAACCACTCTGGGCCTCCGCGTGCCCGGTTCCTGTGGCCTCAACGAGACAAAGCCGGTAGTGTGAGTAACTGGTAGCCGACCGGTTGCCAAGAATCATGAACTCGAAAGAGGGAGCTCATATGAAGAGATTCCGAATCGTCCTCCTGGTCCTCGTAGCGTTCGCACTCGTTGCGGCCGCCTGCTCCTCGAGCAGCGAAGAGACCACGACGACGGCAGCGGAGGGCGCGGAGGCCACGACCACGACGGCAGCTCCGGCCACGACCACCACAGCCGGTGGTGGCGAGACAACGACCACGGAAGCGATGGCGAGCCTCGAGGGCACGACCGTCACGGTCTTCGGACCCGAGAGCTCGGACGAAGAAGCGGGAGCGATGCAAGACGCTCTCGATGTCTTCGCCGCGGCGAACGGCATGACGATCGTCTACACGGGCGCCCGTGACTTCTCCGACCAGATCAACGCACAGGCGGCCGGCGGCAACCCGCCCGACATCGCGATCTTCCCGCAGCCGGGCAAGCTCGCCGACTTCGCGCGCGAGGGGTACATCCTCCCGCTGCCCGACGACGTCACCGCCACCGTGACCGCCAACTGGCCGGAGGCTTTCGTGTCGTTCGGCAACGTCGACGGCGTGCAATACGGTGTTCCGAACAAGGCCGACATCAAGTCGCTGGTCTGGTACGACACCAACGCGTTCGAAGAGAACGGCTACGGGATTCCGCAGACGCTCGACGAACTCTGGGCGCTCTCGGATCAGATGGTCGCCAACGGTCAGACACCGTGGTGCGTCGGAATCGAGTCCGGTCCGGCGACGGGATGGCCGTTCACCGACTGGGTCGAGGACATGACGCTGCGTCTCCAGGGCGCCGACTACTACGACCAGTGGGTCGCAGGCGAGATCAAGTTCAGCGACCCGGCAATGGTCGACATCTGGCAGACGATCATCGATCTCTGGAACAAGCCGGGCTACGTCTATGCAGCGGGCGGCTCGATCGCCTCGACGCCGTTCGGCGACAACGGGCAACCGCTCGTCGACGGCGACTGCATGATGCATCGTCAGGCATCGTTCTACTCGGCCTTCCTGCCGGAAGGCACGCCGACCGGTCCCGGCGGGATCGACGTGTTCTACTTCCCGGCCGGTCCCGACGGGACGAAGCCCGTCCTCGGCGGCGGCACTCTCGCAGCAGCGTTCGATGATCGCCCGGAGGTCTGGGCCGTCATGAACTACTACGCGTCCCCCGAGTACTCGAACGAGCGTCAGATCGCCCAGCAGGCCCGCAAGGGCGGCCAGTTGAGCGGTTACCTGTCGGCGAACAAGAACATGGATCTGAACGTGTTCCTGCCGCTCGAGCAGACGATGATCGACATCATGCTCAACGCGGAAGTGTTGCGCTTCGACGGGTCCGACCTGATGCCGGCGGCCGTCGGTGCAGGGACGTTCTGGACGGAGGGTACGAGCGCCGTCAACGGTGACGAAACCGTTGAAGAGGCGGTGGCGAACATCGACGCCTCGTGGCCGAGTAGCTAACGCAGAACCCGATGAATCGAGTGGAGGGGCCGGCGCCCAACGCCCCCCCCCCCCAAGGCACTGCCATCTCGGCTGTTCTATTGAG
>JAOZRW010000006.1:26017-55729 GCA_029939995.1 Acidimicrobiia bacterium
CCCCCCCCCCCCCCCCCCTCCTGCTATGGTCGGCATCTCGTCGCGAGTGAGGGTGTTCATGGATCGCGTCATCGCCACAGCTGTCGGAATCATCGCAGCGGTAGGGGTCAGCGCGATCGTCTTCATCGGAGCGAACAAGGTCTTCGATCTCGCCCCGCGGCGCTGGTCCCTGTTCAGTTCCCTCATCGGTGGCGCCTCGTCTCTTCTGGTTTTCGGTCTCCTCTGGGGCAACCGGCTGATCGAAGAACCCGTTGCCGTGACCGCTGCGGCTCTCGTAGTCGGTGTGGCCGCCGGCTATGCGTTGTCGCGAACGTCCGATCGAACCGTGCACCTCGTGATCGGCGTCACGAGCGGCGTGATTCTCGGTGGCCTCCTCGGATTCTTCTTCAACAGCGAGTATCTACCGGCCATCGAACCGCTCGGGCTCGTCGTTTCGATCGGAGTCGGCTTCGCCCTCGGCGCGGCGCTGTGGGCGAGTCGGGGACGTCGCGCGAGCATCGTCCGTTCGCTCCTGCTGTGGGGATCGATGGGATGGCTGTTCGGCGCATGGCTCCTCCCGACCCTCGGCGAGGGATCCCGGATCGAGTCGATCGTCGCCGGAGTCGTGCTCGGCGCCGGTGTCGGTGCCTGGGTGGGAACGTTCCCGTTACCGGATCACAAGATGAAGGAGAGCATCTCCTCCGGGTCCCGCAAGTTCATCTTCCTCATCCCCGCCCTGGGGTTCGTGTTGATGACCCTCGTTATCCCCCTCATCCGTACGTTCTGGTTGGGATTCCTCACCGGAACACCGACCCACTTGACCTGGGCGGGCTTCTCCAACTACGTCTCCATCGTGACGGATCCCGGGATCATCGACTTCAGCGACTGGACGGACATGTTCACGAGCCGTCTGATGATCGCGGGAGTCCTCGTGCTCCTCATCGGCTTCGCCGTCGCGAGGGTCTCCGGGAAACGCCTGGGCCAGACGTTCGGTCTCACCGGCGGATCGTTGTCGGCGATCGCCGCCGGCGTCATCCTCGTCGGGTTCGCCGTCTTCGCCGCCGTTCGGGGAACGATCTCGAACAACCTCTGGTGGATCTTCGCCGTGACGATCTTCTCGACCGGCATGGGGTTGGCGATCGCCGTGCTGTCCGACCGGAGCAAGGGCGAGAGCGTCGCCAAGTCGATGATCTTCATGCCGATGGCGATCTCGTTCGTCGGTGCGTCGATCATCTGGCGTTTCATGTACATCGCCCGACCGCCCCAGAAGACGCAGACCGGCGTGATGAACGCCGTGTGGATCAAACTCGGAGAGTGGAGCAACTCGCCGACCGCGACAGCGGTGATCCTGGGCATCCTCGCCCTCGTTCTCGTTGGAATCCTCTTCATCGCGTGGAGAGGTCGACGAGCCCACATGCCTGCGATCACCGCAGGAGCCGTCGTCGCCGCGTTGCCGATCGTCTGGCTCATCTACCGGTTCCTCGGACCGGGCCTCGGCGGCTTCCAGGTAATCGAGGCGACCGGCCAGACGATCGGGCAGCCGATCCTGTTCCTGCAGGAGGCGCCGTTCAACAACTTCTGGATGATGGTCGTGCTGATCTGGATCCAGACCGGGTTCGCGATGGTGATCCTCTCCGCGGCCATCAAAGCCGTTCCGACCGAACTCATCGAAGCATCCCGGATCGACGGCGCCTCCGAATCCCAGGTCTTCTGGCGGATCACCATCCCCCAGGTCTCGCCGACGATCGGTGTCGTCGTCACGACGCTCGTCGTCACGGTGCTCAAGGTCTTCGACATCCCGAAGGTCATGACGAACGGCAACTTCGGAACCCAGGTCCTCGCGAATGAGATGTGGCAGCGGGCCTTCACCGAACTCAACTTCGGCCTGGGCTCCGCGATCGCCATCGTTCTGTTCCTCGGAGTCCTGCCGATCATGTGGATGAACATCAGACGCATGCAGAAGGAAAGGGCGGCCCACTGATGGCGACCACCGATCGTCACCTCGCGACGGGGCCGGAACCGGCGGCGCTCGGCAGCCGCGTCAGGGGCTTCCTCGGGGCCATCCCCACATGGGTGCTCTGGTTCTTCGTGATCATCTGGACGGTCCCGACGCTCGGCCTGTTCATCAACTCGTTCCGAACGCGCGACGCCCAGCGCAACTTCGGCTGGTGGATGTTCTGGCAGGACGGCGCTCACGGCTACGGCGGTCTCACGCTCCAGAACTATCGGGACGTCCTCGGATCCGAAGCGACCGGAGGTCTGGCGAACGGTCTGCTCAACTCGGCCGCCATCGCCATCGTTGCGACGATCATCCCGATCGCCATCGCCGCGTTCGCCGCGTACGCGTTCGCATGGATCGACTTCAAGGGCCGGGACTGGCTCTTCATCGCGACGGTGGCGCTGCTCGCCGTTCCGTCCCAGGTCGCGCTGATCCCGCTGCTGCAGATGTACGCCGGCGGCGCCCATCTGACCATTCCCCTCATCGCAAAGACGGTGACCGTCTTCCCTGATCTGGATCTGGCCGGGACGATCCCGGCCGTCTGGTTGACCCACACCGGCTTCGCCTTACCGTTCGCGATCTTCCTGTTACACAACTACATGTCCGGCTTGCCCGGCGACATCTTCGAGTCCGCGAGGATCGACGGCGCCGATCATTTCACGATCTTCTGGCGTCTCGTCGTCCCGCTCTCCATTCCGGTGCTCGCGGCATTCACGATCTTCCAGTTCTTGTGGACCTGGAACGACTACCTGATCGCCTTGACGATGATCGGAGGCAATCGGGAGGCGCTGCCCGCCACCGTCGTCGTGGCTTCACTGGCAGGCGAGTTCGGTCTGCGGGAGCATCTCCTGACCGCGGGAGCGTTCGTGATCACGGTGGTGCCGATGGCTGTGTTCTTCTCGCTCCAGCGTTTCTTCGTCCGGGGCATCACGGCGGGTTCCGTCAAGGGATAGCGGTGGTAGGTTCCGGAGATGACTGAGCCACACGAATTCCTCGCGTTCGATCCCGCCGCCGCCACCGTCATCCGACAACCACCCGGATCGGGATACGGGAACTGGGTCGGAGGCAAGGTCAGTTTCGATCCGATCTCCGGCACCTTCGCCCTCTTCTACCGCGAACGCCGACCACTGGAACACGGACGCGCCGGCGTGTGCGGGGTCGCCGTCGGCGACGATGGGATCGTGTTCAACGAGGTGTGGACGGCGACGAAAGACGACTTCGCCGCGAACTCCATCGAAGAGGGGCACTGTGTCCGGATCGGCGGCGAATGGCGGTGCTACGTCTCCTATGAGATGGCCGGTACCTCGACGTGGCGCATCGACGTGATCCGCTCCGACCGGATCGAGGACTTCGACGTGCAAAGCCGGCGCACCGTGCTGTGGCCCCACGACTACGGCATCCCATGGATCAAGGATCCCTTCGTGATGCCGACGGACGACGCGGTGTGGATCTACGCCGCCGTTCCCCCGCGAACCGGTCCGGTCGTCGAGGGAAACGTCGTGCATGCCGGACCGCTCGACGCCACGGTGCTGGCCGCTTCCACCGACGGCTTGTACTTCCCGACGATCGAGTACGTGTTCGAGCCTCCCGGTGACGACTCGTGGCACGGACGCCGGGCCCGTCTCAACTCCGTGATCGAATGGAGCGACGGGTACCTCGCCACCTACGACGGCGGCCGGACCTTCTACGACAACTACGAAGAACTCGCCGGGATCGCCGTGTCTCCCGACGGCCGGACGTTCGAACGCTCCACCGAGCGATGGGTGAGCGGGCGAGGGGCGGGTGTGCGTTACGCCTGCGCCGTTCCCGCTCACGATTCGACGTTCGTGTATTTCGAGTTCACGCGTTCCGACGGGTCACACGACATGCGCGTCGCGCGGGTCGACGGTTAGATCGGCCTGCGATCGCCGCCGGGATCGAGGACGACCGCCTCGTTCGCCGCGAGCGTCAGGCGCCCCGATCCGATACCGGTCCTTCGATGATCGGTCGACAACAGCAGCGCCGCTCCGGGTTCGACGTCGACCGACCGCTCTTCGTCTGCGAAGTTGACGAAGACGGTGGTTCGCTCGTTCCCGAGATCTCGCCTGAAGCCGAGGACGTCACCCGGAATACCGTTCAGGAACTCGATCGTGCCGGCGACCAACGATGTCCTGTTCCTGCGCAGCCGCAGCATTCGCCGGTACAGCGTGAGCGTCGATCCCTCGTCTGCGAATTCCTCCTCGACGTTGCGCGTCTGAGCGTCGTCTCCGAAAGGAAGCCACGGCTCGACCGTCGGATCGGTGAACCCGTGGCCCGGTCCCGGTGTCCACGGCATGGGTGTGCGGCAGCCGTCGCGGCTCATGCCCGGGACGCGGAGACCCCACGGATCCTGGAGCCGCGCGCCAGGGATCGGCGTCTCGCGCAACCCCAATTCGTCCCCGTAGTAGATCGTGGGTTGACCGCGCAGGGTGAGCAACAGGACGGCTGCAGCTCTCTCGTTCTCCGGGCCGTATCGAGTCGCGAGTCGCTGCTCGTCGTGGTTGCCGAGTACGTAGTTCGGCCAGGCGAACGCAGGGATCGCCGCCTCGAGTGCCTCGACCCGGGACCGTATCGCGCCGGCGTCCCATCGCGCCCACACCAGCGAGAAGTTGAACGGCATGTGCAACTCGTCGCCGTCTCCGTAGTACGCCGCCCATCGGTCCCAGTCGAAGATGTGTATCTCCCCTACGGTGAAGCGGTCACCGTCGTACTCGTCGAGCACACTGCGGAGACGACGGAACACTGCGTGCACGTCGCGATGACCCTTGTCGTTGACGTGTTCCCACGCGTCGTAGTCGCCCAGGTCCTTGAAGTCGGCCTCACCGGCCGAAGGGACTGCCCTCGGATTGTCGGTGAGATCCGGATCCTTCATGATGAAGTGGGCGACGTCGATACGGAATCCGTCGACGCCCCGGTCGAGCCAGAATCGGAGCGTGTCGAACATCGCCGCCTCGACCGCCGGGTTCCGCCAGTTCAGATCCGGCTGCTCCCTCAGGAACGAATGCAGGTAGTACTGCCCCGTCTGCTCATCGAACTCCCACGCGGGCCCGCCGAACACGGACCGCCAGTTGTTGGGCGGCGATCCGTCCCGCTTCGGATCCCTCCACACGTACCAGTCACGCCGGGCGTTCGTGCGCGAGCCTCGCGACTCGAGGAACCAGGGATGACGATCCGACGTATGGTTCGGAACCCAGTCGATGATGACGCGGAGCCCGCTGTCGTGGGCTTCGCCGAGCAACTCATCGAAGTCGCCGAGAGTTCCGAACATCGGGTCGACGTCGGTGTAGTCGGCGACGTCGTAGCCGAAGTCGGCCATCGGAGACGGATAGAAGGGGGAGATCCAGATTGCGTCGACGCCGAGCGTGTCCGAGAGATACCCGAGCCGGCTCGTGATCCCCGGCAGGTCTCCGGTCCCGCTCCCGGTGGTGTCCTTGAACGAGCGCGGGTAGATCTGATAGACGACGCCGGTCTTCCACCATTCCAGACGTGTCGGTTCGGCGACCATGCGCCAACCCTACCGATCCCCGCGTCCGTCGGCCCGGTCCGATTCGCTGCTCAACGGTCGAGCAGCCACACCCATCCGTACGGGTCGAGCATCAGCGATCCTTCCGGGATCTCCACGCCGGGAGAACCCGCAGCCTCAACCCACCTTCCCTGAGCGTCGGGTGGTTCGACCCTCGCCGGTTGATCGGAGAAATTGGCGACGACGAGAACGGTCCCATCGTCGCTCGAGCGGGTGAAGGCCAGCGCCGCCGCCGAACCGGAGGGAACGATCCGGAAATCTCCACGCGTGAGCGAGGGCGTTGCGGCGCGGATCGCCAGCATCGACCGGGTCCAGGACAGAAGGGATGCCGGGTCACGCAGCTCGTCGGCGACGTTGACGATCGCAGGGGAGAAGCCGGGAGACGAGACGACCGGGAGATAGAACTCGGACGGGTCGGCCGTCGAGAATCCGCCGGTCGGTGAGTCGTCCCACTGCATCGGCGTCCGCACGCCGTCCCGATCTTCGAGAAGGTAGTTGTCACCCATGCCGATCTCGTCGCCGTAGTAGAGGAACGGGCTGCCGGGCAAGGACAGCAGAAGGGCGTTCAAGAGCTCGATCCTTCTGCGATCCCCATCGAGGAGCGGTGCGAGCCTCCGGCGGATCCCGACGTTCTTCCGCATCGCCGGATCCGGCGCGTAACGGTCCCAGAGGAAGCGACGCTCCTCTTCTGTGACCATCTCGAGCGTCAACTCGTCGTGATTCCGGAGGAAGATCCCCCATCGACATCCGGCGGGGATGTCGGGGGTCCTCGCGAGGATGTCGATCACGTCGTCGGCCCTGCCCCGGGCGACTCCCATGAACAACCGCGGCATCAAGGGGAAGTGGTAGGCCATGTGGAACTCGTCACCGTCGCCGAAGTACTCGACAACGTCGGCCGGCCACTGGTTGGCCTCGGCGAGGAGCATCCGATCGTCGAACTCGCGGTCGACCATCGCCCGGAGACGCTTCAGGTACGCGTGGGTCTCCGGAAGGTTCTCGCAGTTCGTGCCCTCACGCTCGAACAGGTACGGGACGGCGTCGAGGCGCAGTCCGTCGAATCCGGCCGTCAACCAGAACCGGATCACGTCTTCGATCTCGTCCCGCACGGCACGATCGTCGAAGTTGAGATCCGGCTGATGGGCGAAGAACCGATGCCAGTAGTAGGCGCCGGCGACCGGATCCCACGTCCAGTTCGAGTCGTTCGTGTCGGTGAAGATCACCCGTGCGTCGCCGTACTTGTCGGGTGTGTCGGACCAGACGTACCGGGACCGCATCGCTGAGCCCGGCTGCCGGGCCTCCCGGAACCAGGGATGCTGATCGCTCGTGTGGTTGACGATCATGTCGGCGATCACGCGGATGCCGCGCCGGTGAGCCTCCTCCAGGAGGTGCACCACGTCGTCGAACGTGCCGTACCGGGGAAGCACCTTTCTGAAATCGGACACGTCGTACCCCCCGTCGCGGAGAGGCGATTCGTAGAACGGGAGGAGCCAGATGCACGTCACGCCGAGCCATTCCAGGTAGTCGAGTTTCTCGGTGAGGCCGGCGAAGTCCCCGACGCCGTCGCCGTTCGAGTCGGAGAACGCGTAGACGGGTACTTCGTAGAAGACGGCGTCCATGAACCACGGCTGTGTCATCGTCGCAGGCTACCTCGTTGCCCTCCGGGCGTTTCCCTCGCGACGACCCTGCCGTTCACGTGTCGAGCGGGATCGATCCGTCGGAGGCGTGGTATCGCTCGTGCGCTTCCATCAGCGACTCCCAGTCGTCGGAGCTCTCCATGTCGACGGCCACGAGATGCCGGGTGGTCGGTCCGTCGCCCCGGTCGAAGTCCCGGGCCCGTCGGAGCACGCTGCGTGAGGCGTCGTCGATCCTCGCATGCTGGGCGAGGTGTTCCTCCCACGACTTCGTGAGGAACAACTCGGTCAGCCGGTGGGGATCGACAACGTCCCGGTACAGGCGCCACCGGTAGGCCCCGGTCCTCAGCCGCACGAGACGCACTTCCTTCATCACTTCGAGGAACTCGGGGAGGTCGTCCCGGTCGATCTGCCAGGTGGCGGTCATCAGCACGGGCCCACCCTCCGTGTCGACGTGCCCGTACCGGACGCGTTCGTCGGTGAACTCGGGAGTGACCACGTCGTTGAGGGCGGGGATCCCGAGGAGCGGTACGACGACGATGCCGAGCACGATGCCGAGCGCCGAGAACGCCACCTCCGCTCCGCCGGCGCCGATGCCGTCGGCAACCCATCCGGAGAGGATGGAGCCGAGAGGGAGCGTTCCGGCGAACGACAGCATGTACAGGCCCATAGCGCGACCCCGCACCCACTCGGGCGACATCAACTGGGCCGTCGCGTTGAGATTGGCGAGCGTCCACACCCAGCCGACGCCGACGACGATCAGCGCGGCGAAGGCGAGTGGGACGGAGTCGACGAGGCCCAGGGCGACGCCGGCCACCCCGACGATCGCGACCGTGGCCGGCAGCGACCACCTGCCGAGTCGGGCCGTGACGGGGCCCCGGGTGAAGGCGCCTACGAGGGCGCCCGCTCCCATGGCCCCGAGGAGCAACCCGAACGCGCCGGCGCCGCCGCCGAGTTCCTCGGTGCGAACGGGCAGCACGGACTGAATGACCGACGAGGTCAGGGCGAACATGGCGGCGACCGCCATCACCTTCCGGAACTCCGGCGTGAATCGAGCGAACCGGACGCCGAGCGCCATGGCGTTACGCATCGACGTCTGTTCGCGATCGGGGGAACCCATGACCCTGGCGAGGACGGCGAGGACGGCCACGAGCCCGAGGTAGGACAAGGCGTTCAGGCCGAAGGCGACTTGTGCACCGGCCACGGCGACGATGAACCCGCCGAGTGCCGGGCCGATGGCACGAGCGACGTTGAAGCCCGCCGAGTTGAGGGCGACGGCGCTGGCCACCATGCCGCGGGGCACGAGGTCCGGAACGGTCGCCTGCCACGACGGCAGGTTGAACGCCAGTCCGGTTCCGAGCAGCAGGCCCAACGCGAGGAGCAGTCCGGGCGTGATGAGGCCGAGCGCGGTGAGGATCGCCATCGCTGCGGCGGATGTCCCCATCGTCAACTGGGCAACGACCAGCACCTTTCGGCGGTCGAACATGTCGGCGATCGCGCCTGCGGGGAGGGAGAAGACGAGGAGCGGGATCGTGGAAGATGCCGCCATGAGACCCACCCAGAGGGCGGATCCCGTCAGTTCGAGCATCAGCCACGAAGCGGCCACCGCCTGCAGGAACGACCCGACGTTCGAGAAGACGGCGGCGATCCACAGCGCGCGAAATCGGCTGATCTTGAGCGGGGCAACGGCCTGTGTCACGGCGTCAGTCTATGAACGCCCGGGACCGGTCGGACGTGCGGGCGCCGTTACGCCAGGATCCTCTTCGCCGTCGAAGCTGCGCTCCGGCCCGACGCGATCGCTGCGCTCATGCCGCCGCCGCCGACCCAGGCCCCGGAGAGAAGCAGGTTCGGAATGGGGGACTTCGCGCTCCGGCGGTTCATCATGTTCTCGACCGTCTGCTCGCGACCGTAGATGCTGCCGCCGGGGTTGAGGCCGTATCGAACGTTCGTGAGCGGTGTCCCCACCTCCCGGATGATGATCGACTCGCGAAGGCCCGGGATGAGCGTCTCCACGCGGTCGATCAACTGGTCTGCGGCCTCTTCCTTGATGCGGATGTACTCGGGGTTCTTCGAGTAGTCCGTCATGTCGCCACCGGTGCCCCAGACGTTCCGGTAGTCCCAGGGTGCGAGCGAGACGATCGCCATCACGCTCTTGCCCTCCGGGGCACATCCGGGGTCGGCCTCCGTGTAGTTGGCGATCACGAGCCCCGCCTTCGAGAAGTCTCCCCTCATCATCGCCTCGTAGTCCGCTTCGAGGTCGTATCCGTCGGACAGGAAGAACTCGTGGTAGTCCCATCCCTCCGCAACCAGGTCGCGATCCACCGCGAGATACACGACGAGGTTCGACAGGGCCGGAACGTCCCGATCGACGCTCTTCAGGAAGTCGTCGTCGAAGTGGTCTCTCCCGGCGAGCGACACCGTCGACGAGGGGCTCGCGTTGGAGATGACCAGGTCCGCTTCGACTCGCAGGCCCCGGTCGGTTTCCACGGCGACCGCACGCCCGTCGACGACGTCGATCTTCGTCACCGTGTTCCTGAATCGCACCTCGCCGCCTCGTTCGATGATGGCATCGACCATCGCACGGCTCATCGCCTGGCTTCCGCCCTTCGGGTACCAGGCGCCGGACGTGTGATAGCTGGAGAGAACCAGGGCGAACAGACCGGCCGAGATCCGCGACGGCGGCAGCCCGAGGTACCCCCACAGGGCCGAGATCACCGCCTGAAGGCGGCGATCGTCGACGAACCGGCCCATGAAGGCCTGCCAGTTCTGTGCGAAGGCCATCGCCATGTCGGGATAGCGCTGCATCATCTCCATCGGGTTCGAGGTGATGCCCTCCTTGCGGTCCTTGATGTACCGGCCCATGTCGTGGGCGACTCGGCGGATCGCGCCGAAGAGGTCATCGATGCCGTCTGCCTCGTCGGGGAAGTCCCGCCGGAGTTGTCGTAGATACGTGGACAGTTCACGCGGGACGGTGATCTCGTAGTCCGGGAAGCGGGCCGTGTAGAAGGGGTCCAGATTCGAGAACTCGACACGATCGAGCACCCCGAGATCGTCGAGCATCGGGTGCAGCCATCCTCCGGGTCCCGCACCGTCGAGCGCATGGAGTGCCACCTCGAATCGGAAACCCTTCCGCTTGAACTCGTGGGCGTACCCACCGGGAACCGTGTGGTGTTCGAGCACGACCACCCGGTGGCCGCTCTTCGCCAGGTATCCGGCGGCGCTGAGACCTCCGAGGCCCGCTCCCACGACGACCACGTCGGCTCGGATCACTTCCATCTCAGCCATCACTCACCTCGACTCCGAACCCCTGGTCCTCTCCGAACGGATCACGATCCACGACCTTGGCATACAGGTACGAGATCACGAGTTTGCCGGTCGCGACGACCGGCACCGCGAGGAGAGACCCGACGAGACCTGCGACGCTGAATCCGACGATCAGCGAGATCATGATGATGACCGGAGACAGTCTGACGGCCCTCCCCATCACCTTCGGTGCGATCACGTTCGCCTGCGCCTGCACGACGATGACGTAGATCCCGGCGACGATGAGACCGAAGATCAGATTGTTCATGTCGGGCCACCGGGTCGAACCTCCCACGAGAGCGGCGATGACACCCGGGAACGCAGCGATGATCGGCCCGAACGTGGGGATCATGTTGAACAGCATCATGATCACACCCATGAGGAACGCGCCCTGAACACCGACGAGCGCGAGCACGATGAACACCATGACCCCTGTGATGAGGCTGTTGATCAGTTGGCCGTATATGTAACCGCGCCAGATCGCCCCCGTCCGATCGGAGAGCATCGCACCGTCTCGCTCGTAGCCGGGGGGAACGAGGTGTTGAATCCACGCGTTGAACTTCTGGCTGTCGGCGTTGAGGTAGATCGCGATCATCATCGTGATGAGCGCCGACATCACCATCGCCGTCATGATCCCCGCAACCGTCCTGATCGAGTTGAACGCCCCGCCGAGCAGCGACTGGAGCGCATCCACATCTATTTTGATCCCGCCGCCCCCTCCTCCGGTCGACGCCCCGCTGTTCAACCAATCCTGCACCGGCGCCGTGATCTCGCTCGTGTCGATGTGGACGCCGAAGATGATGAGTCCGTTCCCCCAGTCGACGAACCATTGGGCGACGCTGCGCACCGAGTCCTTCATCGCTTCGATGTCGATACCGCTGAGGGATTGCGTGATCCCGACGACGAGCACCGCTATCAGGGCCAGCGAGGTGACGAGCACCGCTACGTATCCGGCCAGGAGAGCGGCCCATCGTGGCCAGTGGAGTCGGTTGTGCAGATACCTCACCATGGGAGCAACGAGGAAGGCGACGATTCCTGCGATGGCGAGGATCGGCAAGGCCCCGCGAGCAAGCCACACGACGAAGCTGAAGAACACGGCGAGTCCGACGGCGACGACGATCTTCGTCTGCGGCGACCACGGGGGTGAGGGCTTCCCCTGACGCGGATCGTCGTTGACGGACGTTGCGTCGGTGCCTTCGTTCTCGGGTGTGTCGCTGATGGTCTCTCCCGTGTCGAAGCCCCATCGTACCTCGCCCGGTCCTCCATTCCGCGGGCTGGAGACGTCATATAGGGCGCAGAGAACCCTGGGTTCGTGTCGGTCGGTAGGATCCGGGGATGCCTGCGCCGCCCGTTCCGCCCGACGACTACGAGGATCATCTCGGTCCGTCCCGGCAGTACATGCGGGACATCATCCTCGGGGTCAACGACGGTCTCGTCTCGACGTTCCTCCTCGTCGCAGGCGTGGTCGGAGGCGGGCTCTCCTCCACACAGGTCCTCCTGACCGGGATCGCCGGCGCGCTCGCGGGGATGATCTCCATGGCGACCGGCGAGTACCTCGCGACCAAGTCTCAGGAAGAGGTGTTCACCGCAGAGATGGCGCTCGAGGCGCAGCACCTCCGCGACCACCGCGACCACGAGCGCGACGAGCTCCGTCACATGTTCGAGGAGATGGGCCTCGAAGGCGAAGGCCTCGACGCCGTCGTCGAGATCATCGACGGGAACGACGACGCCATGCTCGGGGTGATGGCCGGCCTCGAGTTCGGAGTCGTGGACACGGAGCGACGCAACCCGTTCCTCGCCGGTGTCGCCTCCGCCGGCCTCTTCCTCGCCGGGGCGCTCCCCTCGGTCGTCCCTTTCGCCGTGTTCGACGACACCCGCACCGCTCTCCTGGTCGCCGCCCTCTTCGCCGGGCTCGGGCTCGTCATCGTGGGCGCGGTCAAGACCATGATGACGCGGAAGAGCCCCGTCGTATCGGCGCTCGAGAACCTGGTGATCGGCCTGGCGGGCGGTGTGCTCAGCTTCCTCGTCGGTCAGTTCGTCGAATCGATGATTCGCTCCTGAGAACGGACCGGGACGATGACGATCCCGCCGGCGCCGTCGTCGATCACTCGCACGTCCGCTCCGTAGTACCTCCGGATGAGCGCCGGGTCGAGAACCTCCGCCGCCGCACCGGATGCAACGACCTCGCCTCCGGCCAGCATGACCAGCCGGTCGGGGAACTGGGCGGCGATCGTGAGGTCGTGCATGGCGGACACCACGGTCAGAGACCGCTCCCGCCTCAGCCGATCGACGAGTTCGAGAACGTCCTGCTGACGGCCGACGTCGAGTGCCGTCGTCGGCTCGTCCAGCAGGAGGATCGGCGACTCCTGTGCGAGCGCCCTGGCGATGACGGCTCGCTGCAACTCTCCGCCGGAGAGCGTCGTGACGTCGCGATCGGTGAACTCCGTGAGCGTCAACGCCTCGAGGATCCTCGCGATCACGTCGAGGTCGTGGAAAGAGGGTCCGGTCACCGCCCGGAGATGCGGCGTCCTGCCGAGGAGGACATAGTCGACGACCCGCATCCCGGGAGGGAGAACGGGGTGCTGGGGGACGAGCGCCACGGAGCGGGCGATCGCTCCCCTCTTCATCTTCGAGGTCGGCGACCCCGAGATCGACACGGTTCCGGAGAACTCGAAAGCGCCCGTGATGGCCCGCAGCAGCGTGGTCTTCCCGGCTCCGTTCGGACCGATGATGCCGACCCACTCGCCCCGGCTGATCTCCAGGTCGACGGACCCCAGGATCGGTGATCCGTTGAAGCGGACCCCGATCCCGTCGAGCGTGAGCGCACCGGTCACGAGCCGAGTCCTCTCGACGACCGGAGGACGATCGCGAAGAACGGCGCCCCGAAGAACGCCGTCACCACGCCGATCGGTATCTCCGCCGGTGCGGCGACCGTTCGAGCGAGGAGATCGGCGAGGATCAGGAACGTGGCGCCGAGCACGATCGAGAGCGGCAGCACGACCCGGTAGCTCGATCCGAACACGATGCGAACCATGTGCGGCACGATGATCCCCACGAACCCGATCAGTCCCGAGACCGCGACGACGGCCGCGGTGCCGAGCGTGGCCGCCAGCACCATGAGAAGCCGGACACGCGACGGCTCCACACCGAGCGTCACAGCCTCGTCGTCGCCGACGCTCAGGACGTCGAGTCGTCGAGCACCGAGAAGGAGAACGGCCGAAGCGACGAGCACGTACGGGAAGACGAGCCACACCTCGGTCCATCCGACCGTGGAGAGACGCCCGAGGATCCATCCGTACACCTCGCGCAGCGTGTCGGCGTTGCGCTGTTGCAGATACGTCTGGACCGCCGTGAGGAAGGACGCCACGGCGACGCCTGCGAGAATCAGTGTGACGGGGGTTCTCCCCGCTCTCACCGAGTAGCCGATCGCATAGGTCGCCGCGACACCGCCGACACCGCCGACGAACGCGAGAAGCGGCAGCGGATCGACGGGAAACGCCGACACCGACGGCCCGTACACGATCGCGATCGTGGCCCCCAGACCGGCCCCTGCGGCGGCGCCGAGCAGATACGGATCGGCGAGCGGATTCCGGAACGACCCTTGATAGGCGCCGCCCGCCACCGCCAGCATCGACCCGACGATTCCGCCGAGCACGACGCGGGGCATCCGCAATTCCCACAGGATCGCTTCCTGACGCTCGGTGAGCCCCGAGTCGATGTGGACCAACGGGACACGGCCGACGATCGATCGCAGGACCGAGCCGGCATCGAGGTCGACCGCACCCAGCAAGATCGAGAGGAGACCCGCCCCGGCCAGCGCGGCCAGCGCCGCGGCCAGCCACCACCAGCGGAGGCGACTCGGGCGGATCTCCCCGGGTGTCATGCTTCCTCGTACCCTCCGACCGCCTGAGCGATCGCTTCGACGAAATCGACGACACGCGGTCCCCAGCGGGATGCGACGTCATCGTCGAGTTCGACGATGTTGCCCGATCGGACTGCTCCGAGAACGTCCCAACCCGGCCTGGCCGCCACGGTCGACGCGTCCTGGCCGCAGCACTTCGTGTCGGCGAGGAAGATCATCGCCGGGTCCTCGTTCAGGATGTGCTCTGCCGACAGTTGCGGATAGCCGAATCCGTCCGGATCGGCCCCGTCGGCAACGTTGTCGAGGCCGAAGAGCGCGTAGAGCGACCCCACGAAGGTGCTCGACGTCACCGTGTAGTAGTCGGGGCTCAACTCGTGGTAGTACGTCAGCCCTTCACCGTCGACGGACGACGAAGCTGCGGTGATCTCTTCCTCCATGGAGGCGACGAGGCGCTCCGCTTCGGCGCTGTGACCGGTTGCCTTCCCCACCTGCTCGATCTGCAGGTAGACGTCGTCGAGCGTGGAGGCGGCCGGGTGCATGATCACCGGGATTCCAATCGCTTCGAGGCCTGCGATCGCTTCGCCGGGGTCGTACATGAGGATCACGAGGTCAGCGTCGTACCCGGCGATCGCTTCGAGATTCGGCTCGAACCCGGTCAGTTCGGTGACCGGCGCATCGGCCGGATACGTCGACTGGTTGTCTACGGCAACCACCTGATCTCCCGCTCCGACGGCGAACAGGACCTCCGTGGACGTCGGCGACAGAGACACGATCCGCTCCGGCTGCGTCTCGATCGTCACCGGGCCATTCGGGGCGTCGATCGTCACGGGGAAACCGGAGGCATCCGGGATCGTCGACGTGGTGGTCGTCGCCGGTGCGGTCGTAGTCGGGCTCGTCGTCGATGCGATGGTCGTCGTCGTTCCGAGCGTCGTCGTCGGCGTATCGGCGGTGTCCGTGGCCGTGGTGCATGCCGCTGCGGTGAGCACCGCTGCAGCGATCATGGCCAGAATTCTTCGGGACATGCTGCTCCTCCTTTCGCTGGAGGAGCCTTCATGAGGCGACGGGACCCCTCCTCCGAAGGCGCAGTCGCATACCGACGGGAAGGCGACCTGGCTCATCCCCGGAGGGCTTCACAGTTGCGGGACAGCGCCGGATTCTCACCGGACTTCGCTTCTACGGTCGGCACCCGGGCGAACCCGGGACACGAAGCGTAGCCCGCGATCAGCCGTCCGCAGCCGCCGACCGTCCCTGGCCCCGGGAAGCTGGTACCTTCCACGTCGTGAAACCCGTTCTCAACGCCGTCCTCGTCGCTGCAGCAGCGACCGTCGCCGTCGTTCTCGTCGCCACTCGCCGGCCGAGCCGCCCGACACCGAAGCCCGGTTCGTGGCAACCCGTCGACCGCCCGTCGTCGTGAAGATCGCACTCGACCACACGTCCGAGATCGGCGTCCGCTCCGGACGACTCCTTCTCGGAGAGCCGGATCTGGAGGTTCTCGGCGTCGTCGGGCGAGACGTGAAGGATCGCGATCCGAGGCTTCGCCGGATCGACGACCTTGCCGGCTTCGACGTCGTCGTCACCGACGATCCCGAATCCTCCATCGCCGCGGACGCCGTCGGTCGGGGCATTCCGTGTGTTCTCTGGGCGGACTCGATCGATCCGTCGCTCGACGTCACCGACGCTGCTGTGCTCGCCGGCTCGAATCTCGTGGAGGGGCTCGGACGGAGCCTCGTCTCCCGGGAGTCGGCCGCGGCCGGTGGGGAAGGGCGGATCGTCTTCGCCTGGACCGAGCCGGGAACGCCGCGCCGTCACGGAGATGCGGTCACGTTCCCGGGCCCGGTGGGGGCCCGGTGGGGGGCGAGACGCCGTTCGACCGAGAATCTCATCGAGGTCGCCGTCCCCGTGCCCGACGAGTGGGCGGGCATCGTGGTGAGTTCGGTCACCGAACGAGGTGAGAGAACCGTGGGAATCGCCGATCTCGCCACGCACCTCGAAGCGATCGCCCTCGCAGCGGGAGCCGTGGTCGGAGCGTCCGGCGTCGTCCCCTTCGGTGTCCACCGGCCGGATGAGTTCGCCGAGGACTATCTCGCGGCGGCTCTCGACATCGGTCTCGATGTCGCGTCCTTCACGTCCGACGGCTGAGCTCACTCTTCGACGACGGCGACGGGCTCCGTCTTCGTTCCTTCTCCCCCGTTGGTCTCGGTGTGAACGGCAGGTCGTAGCGGGCCCGTGCGCGTCACCGGCACCGTGTAGGTCTCCTCGAGCACGATGAGCTCGATCCCTCCGACGACATCCGAGATCAGGTTGTACAGCACGGCGCCGAGCGTCATCATCGCCGTCAACGCGGCGAACGTGACGATCGCGTAGAAGACGACGGCCCGGAAGTAGAGCTCTCCGTTCGGTGTGAAGACCAGGGAGAAGTTGGCGAAGACCTCGACGAGCTTGTCCGGTATGCCTCGCTGTATCGCCAACGACCACATCACCCATGTGCCGAGGACGAAGACGAGCGCCCCGATCGTGTTGAGGATCAAGGAGACCTTGAGCACCGTCCACGGGTCGATCTTGCGAATGACCCTTCGTACGCGTCGGACCGCCATGCGCCGAGTGTAGGAACGGCTCCCCAGTAGGCCGGGGTTTGATTCGGGGAGCTCCGGTACCATCGGATCGCTCCCCCGAGCCGCGCGTCGATCACCACACGGGCCGTGTGGGCGGCCGGCACGGCGCGGGGCGAAGGAGGACACGGTGAAGTGGAACCGCCGGCCGATCGAAGACATCCGGATCATGGACCGGCTCTTCGCCGGAACGGAGGCAGAGACCGCCGCTCTCGGGGACGCCGAGCCCGGACCGGAGCACCTGGTGCTGTCTGCTCTCGAGCTGCCGGAGGGATCTGCCCGTCGCGCCTTCGAACGACTCGGTGCGGATCCCGACGGATTTCGCACCTCACTCGCCGAACTGCGCGGCGTCGCTCCGTGTCCGGACCCTCCCGAACCGACCCGTTCCCGGCGTCCCGTGCGGCTCGGTCCACGGGGACGCGACCTCTTCCCTCGGGTCGTCGAACTGGTGCGCGCCGACAAGTCCCGGATCTACGGCGCCTACGTCCTGCTCGTCGCCGCGAACATGGGGGACGGCACGATCGAGCAGGTCCTCGAGCGGATGCACGTCGAACCGCAGGCCCTCGCCGCGGCCGCCCGGGCCGAGGTAGACCTTCTCAACGGTCCCGGCGCCTGACGGTTCTGCCCGCGTGCACCCTCCCGGCCGGAAGAGCGCTTACGTCACTCTTCGTCGTCGTTCTGGGGAACGAGCGCTACCGCCGACAGCTGTGAACCCTTATCGAGACTCACGACCTTGACGCCGGTGGATTCTCTCCGCTGGCGGCTGATGTCCGCAACGGCCTGCCGGATGACGATCCCGTCCGAGGAGATCATGAAGACTTCGTCCTCTCCGCCGACGGCGATCGCCGCCACGAGCGAACCGCGCACGCGGGTCAGCTTCATCGCCTTGACGCCGAAGCCACCACGACCCTGACGGCGGAACAGTTCCATCTTCGTGCGCTTCCCGTAGCCGCCGTCGGACAGGAGAAGGACCTCGCTCCCCTCGGCGGCCTTCGTCCCGGCCACGACCTCGTCGCCTTCGCGCAACTTGATGCCCCGCACACCCTGGGACGCCCTCCCCATGGGCCGGACGTCCTTCTCGGTGAAGCGGATCCCCTGGCCGTTCTTCGTGAACATCAGAAGATCCTCTTCTCCGCTCGTCGTCCTCACATCGACGACCTCGTCACCGTCGACGAGTTTGATGGCGACGAGCACCTGATTGCGCGAGTCGTAGTCCCGGAACCGCGACTTCTTGACCTGGCCCCGCTTCGTGAACATCACCAGATAGGCAGACGTCTCGTAGTCGCGGGTGTCGATCACCGCTTCGATGACCTCGTCCGGCTCCATCGGAAGCACCGACTGGACGAGGGCGCCCTTGGAGTTGCGGTCCTTCCGCGGGATCTCGTGGGCGCGGATCCTGTAGACCTTGCCCCGGTTCGTGAACACCAGCAGATACGCGTGGGCCGACGTGTGGATGACGTGCTCGATGACGTCGTCCTCGCGCAGCGCAGCGCCGCGCACACCGCGACCTCCACGCCCCTGGGTCCGGTACGTCTTGGCCAGCACCGACTTGATGTAGCCGGCAGCCGAAACCGTCACGACGAGTTCCTCGTCGGCGATCAGATCCTCGAGCGACATCTCCCCCATGTCGGGGATGATGTGCGTCCGGCGCTTGCTGCCGAACTTGTCCCGGATGACGGCGAGCTCCTCAGCGATCAGCGCACGCCGCTTCTCCTCGCTCGCGAGCAAGGCCTTGAGCTCTCCGATCAGCTCTTGAAGCTGCGCGTACTCCTCGCGAAGCTTGCCGGTCTCGAGCGCGGTCAGCCTCCTGAGCGGCATGTCGAGGATGTGGTTCGCCTGGATCTCGCTCAATTCGAACCGTTCCATCAATGCCCCGCGGGCGGCCGAGACGTCCTCGGACGACTTGATGATCTCGACGACCTCGTCGATGTTGTCGAGAGCGATGAGGAGGCCTTCGACGATGTGCGCCCGGGCCTCCGCTTTCGCGAGACGGAACCGGCTCCGACGCTCGATGACCTCGAGCTGGTGAGCGATGTAGTGATGCACCATCTGCGCGATGTTCAGGGTCCGCGGCACCCCGTCGACGAGCGCAACCTGATTCACGGAGAAGTTCTCTTCGAGCTGAGTGTGCTTGAAGAGCTGATTGAGCACCACCTGGGGGTTGGCGTCTCTCCGCAGTTCGATGACGAGGCGTGTTCCGTCGCGGTCCGACTCGTCTCGAAGGTCGGCGATCCCTGTGAGGACCTTCGAGCGGACGAGGTCCGCCGTCTTGGCCATGATCCGGTCCCGGGACACCTGATAGGGGATCTCGGTGACGATGATCGCCATCCGCTTCCCCATCTCCACGATGTCCGTGACCGCACGCATCTTGACGGACCCTCTCCCCGTCGCGAGCGCCTGTGCAACGCCCGACCTGCCGACGATGTACGCGCCGGTCGGGAAATCGGGGCCCTGAACGAACTCCGAGATGTCTTCCACGGTCGCTTCCGGATGGTCCAGAGAGTAGAGAACGGCGTCGACCACCTCGGTGAGGTTGTGCGGCGGGATGTTCGTCGCCATACCGACCGCGATCCCGGTCGATCCGTTGACGAGGAGGTTCGGGAACCGGGCCGGCAACACCGCGGGCTCCTGGCGCTCCCCCGAGTAGTTGTCCGTCCACTCGACGGTGTCCTCGTCGATCCCCTCGAGCAGGTGCATGGCGATCGGAGCCATGCGCGCCTCGGTGTTGTGGTTGATGAAACCGTTGCCGATGAAGGCGTGATCTTCCGAGTCAACGCGGATCGAGTAGACGGGTTGTACGCCGGCATCCTCAACGCTGGTGACCGTCGCGTAGTAGAAGCCGTGTTCGACGAGCTGGCTCGCTAGTCGTCGCACGTCCGGGTCGGCGATGTGTTCGAGGATGTCTTCGCCACCTCTCTCCCAACGCTCGACGCGGTCGATGTTGTGCTTCTTCAACCATTCGAGGCCCCCGCGGCCGGCTTCCGCCCACAGATAGTCCGAAAGGTACGGGATGGCGTCACGAGAGAGCGCCGTCGTCGTCTCCGGTTGACCATCGAGTTCCAGCGACAGTTTCACCTGCTTGACACCGAAGAACCCGACGTTGTCGGCGAACTTGGAGATCTCACGCCAGTTCGTGAGGCAGACCTTCACCTCACCGTCGGCGTAGCGGCTCAGTTTCGAGATGATCCCGAATTCGAGTAGCAGTACCTGAATGTCGGATGCGAGGCGGTCGCTTCGTGTCGAGTATGTGATCTGGACGGTGTTCCCGCCGAGGTTCGACGACGAACCATCCCCTTCGAACAGGGCGGCGAGGAACGAGCGCTTGTCTTCCCGGCTTGCCCTCCAGATCGTCTCGGGAACCTCCTTCTTCGCACTACGAACGCCGACCAGCGTCCCGAGCGGTGAGTCGCGGAAGGATTCGAGGTTGTGAATGTCTATCTCGAAGAGTGTCTTGCCTGATGGGAGAGCTCGCTCCGACACGTAGCGTGGCCCGCCAACAACACGGTCGTACGCTGCAAGGACCGCGTCGAAGTACTCCCGATCGGTGTTGTTGAACCCGGCGCGTTCACCCGAGGCCCATCCTTCGGCGACCCATGCGCCGAGCAGGAGAGCAGTTCCCTCGGCGAGGTACTCACCGCCGCCTCCGGTGTCCTCGGGTCGTGCGATCGCCACCCGGTCGCCTTCCCGTACCTCCTCGAGCAACTTCCAGAGGAGAATTGGAACGCCCTCCACGGCTGTGAGTGTGAGCACGGGATGGTTCCGGGTCCCTGTGAGTTCGAACCCTTCTCTGGTGACCATGCGAAGCGTCGAATGCTCGCCGCTGTGGAAGAGTCGATCGGCCTTCTGCAACTCACCACGCCGCCCAAGCACCTTGAGAGAGATCTCGGTGTCCGAATCCGGGGAAGCGCCGGGGGCGATGTCCCGGATGAGCACGGTCCCCTCCGACGTTCGTACGCGCGTGTCCCCCACCACGCAGTACCTCATCGATGCCGGGGGATCGTCGACGGTGCCGAAGTTCCCCTGGGGTTGGATGAGCGGCGCCCTGAGGGAGAAGTCCTGTCCGAGGCGCACCATGGAGTCGTAGACGGCTTCCGGCGAGTGCGGGTGGAACCAGCCGACGACTTCGCCGACGACGCGGGACGACTTCCTGAACGGTGTTCCCGGCCTCATCCCCGCATCGTGCATGGCGTACAGGATGCGCCGGTGAACCGGCTTCAGCCCGTCGCGAACGTCGGGAAGGGCGCGCGAAACGATCACCGACATCGCGTACTCCAGGAACGAGTCCTGCATCTCCCGTTCGATGTCGATTCCGATGATTCTTTCCTGGCGGTCTTCAGTCGGCATGCCGTGTCCTAGATGTCGAGGAAGCGAACGTCTTTTGCGTTCTGCTGGATGAAGGTTCTGCGGGCGTCGACGTCGGTGCCCATCAGCGTGGAGAAGGTCTCCTCCGCCGAGAAGCGGTCGTCGAGACCGACCTGGAGGAGCACCCGGTGATCCGGGTCCATGGTCGTGTCCCACAGTTCCTCGGCGTTCATCTCACCGAGACCCTTGAAGCGTTGGATGTTCAACTTCTTGCCTGCGAGCTTCAGCTTGATCTCTTCGAGACCGGCGTCGTCCTGAATCCACGTCGTCTTCGACCCGACCTTGACGCTGTACAGCGGGGGTTGGGCGATGTACACGTATCCCGACTCGATCAGCTGGGGCATGTGACGGAAGAAGAACGTGAGCAGAAGCGTCCGGATGTGGGCCCCGTCGACGTCGGCGTCGGTGAGGATGACGACCTTGTGATACCGGGCCTTCGTTATGTCGGACTCTTCGCCGATTCCCGTTCCGATCCCGGTGATCAGCGATTGGATCTCGGTGTTCTGCAGGACGCGAGCGAGACGGTTCTTCTCGACGTTGATGATCTTGCCGCGAATGGGGAGGATCGCCTGGAACTTGCTGTTCCTCGCCTGCTTGGCGGAACCGCCTGCGGAGTCCCCCTCGACGATGAACAGCTCACTCTCCTCCGGATCCTTCGAGGAACAGTCCGACAGCTTCCCCGGCAGCCCGGATGACTCGAGAAGGCTCTTGCGCCGGGTCAGGTCGCGAGCCTGACGAGCGGCCATCCTGGCCCGCGCCGCCTGGGAGGACTTCTCGGCGATCCTGCGTGCATCTCCCGGGTTTCTCTCGAGCCACTCGGGGATGGCCTGGTTGAGCGCCTTCTGCACGAACGACTTGACTTCGGTATTCCCGAGTTTCGTCTTCGTCTGGCCTTCGAACTGGGGCTGCCTCACCTTCGCAGAGATGACCGCCGTCAGTCCCTCCCGGATGTCCTCGCCGGTGAGGTTGGCGTCCTTGTCCTTCAGAAGGTTCCTGGATCGTGCGAACTCGTTGATGGAGCGCGTGAGGGCGGTGCGGAATCCCTCCTCGTGCGTTCCCCCTTCGTGGGTGTTGATGTTGTTGGCGAAGCTGAGGATCGTCTCCCGGTACGTTCCGGTCCACTGCATGGCCACGGAGATCTCCGCCTCGTCGCTGATCACGTCGAAGTAGGCGACCTGGCGATGAATGGGCTCCCGGTTGGCGTTGAGGTACTTCACGAAGTCGACGAGCCCGCCCGAGTACTTGAAGGTCTCTTCGACCGGCGTCTCTCCCCGTTCGTCCCGGAAGCGGATCTCGAGCCCCTTGTTGAGGAAGGCCATCTCGCGAAGCCGGCTCATCACCGTCTTCGCCGAGTACTCGACACCGTCCGTGAAGATCTCCGGATCGGCCCAGAAGACCACCTGGGTCCCGGTCCGCTTCGCCGGCCCCATCTTCTTCACCGGAGCGACGGGGACGCCGTACTCGTAGACCTGGGACCAGTGGAACCCGTCCCGGACGATGTCCATCTCGACCCGGGTCGACAGTGCGTTGACGACGGAGATCCCCACGCCGTGGAGACCGCCCGACACGGTGTAGGCGCCGGCGTCGAACTTCCCCCCGGCGTGCAGCGTCGTCATCACGGTCGTCAACGCCGACTCTTTCGTCTTCGGATGCTTCGCAACGGGAATACCGCGTCCATTGTCACGAACACGGACGCCTCCGTCGGCGAGAAGCGCGATCTCGACGCGGGTGCAGTACCCCGCCATCGCCTCGTCGACCGAGTTGTCGACGACTTCCCAGATCAGGTGATGGAGGCCCTTCGGCCCGGTCGACCCGATGTACATCGCGGGCCTTCTCCGTACCGCTTCGAGACCTTCGAGGACCTTGATGTCCTTCGCTTCATAGGACACTTTCGAGGCGCGTTTCGTCGTGTTCACTGGACTCCTTTGGCTCGCCCCCTGAGGCGTTCAACGGGGGCTGCTGACACAGCCTTCATGTTAACCGTTTCTGAAGGAAACCCTTGTCATTTCAAGGCTTTCCGCCGCGGCGATCCCTCGCGACCCGGAAGCGGACCGCCCGGACGAGATCCGGTCCGAAACGGGCAGAGATCCGTCTCAAGAGATCGGCCGTGTCGTACCGCAGGATGCTCGCATCCGCCCCTTCGGGAACCTCGACGAGCAGCGTCTGCTCGCGCACGCCGATCGGTCGAGATCGCCCCCTCCACCGATCCGCTACGAGGTCGTCCCACGAGGAGACCAGCCGGGACGCGCCGAGGTCGGCACTCGCCCCCGCCTGCTCGATGATCGCTCCGAGCAGATCGTCGATCTTCTCCGGCTCCGCTCTCCCCGGATCGTTGCTGTAGTAGTTCGCTCTGGTCATCGGATGTTCCTTCCGTCGGCGATCCATCGCCGACCGATCGCAGGAACCTCATCCTCTCTCGCCGATGTGACGAGAACTTGACCGTCGTCGAGAAGCGACATCACCCCCCGCGTGTGCGTGGCGTCGAGCTCGGAGAAGACATCGTCGAGGAGCAGGATCGGCTGCATGGACCGGCGGGCGGCGAGAACCCGATACGCGGCGACCCTCATAGCGAGCGCGACGGTCCGCTGCTCACCCTGGCTGGCCATCGTACGCGCCGGACGGCCGTCGACGACGAGCGACGGATCGTCCCGGTGGGGTCCGGCGCTCGTGACCCGTTGATCCATGTCGCGCGGCCGCCGCTCGAGCAGCGCTCCCTGGAGGCGTTCGACGTTCTCCCCCTGCGGGTCTCCCCCCCAGTTCGTCGTGTACGACCAGGTGAGTGCTCCTCGCTCACCGACGAGTCGATAGGCCTCGCCGATCGCCGCATCGAGCGCTTCGAGCACGTCCATCCGGTGTCGATACACCGCTGCGCCGGCCGTTGCGACCCGTTCATCCCACACGTCGAGGGTGACGCCGTCCGCCCCCCTCCCCGCCTGCTTGAGCAACGTGTTGCGCTGCCTCACGGCACGGTCGTAGTCCTGTTGAACGGCTCCCGCCTGTGGCCAGAGCTGCGCGGCGAGATCATCGAGATAGGCTCGTCGAAGCCCCGGTCCCCTCTTGACGAGATCGAGGTCGTCGGGTTGGAAGGCAACGATCGGCACCTGGGCCATGACGTCACGGTTTCGGGTCGGCCGCTTGCCGTTGACCAGGACTCTCCGACGGCCGGAGCGGGGGATCTCCACTTCCACCCGCACCGTACCCGACTCGATCTCGAACTCCCCGCGAATCACGGCGTTCTCCTCCCCCGAGCGGACGATCGCTTCGTCCGGCGTTCCTCTGAACGATCTCAGGAGACCCAGGTAGGCCACAGACTCGAGGATGCTGGTCTTCCCCGCCCCGTTACTTCCGACGAGCACGTTGACGCCCGGGTCCGGTTCGAAGCGGAGCGTCTCGTAGCAGCGGACCTCGGTCAGTTCGAGCCAGGAGAGATGCATCTTCTCCTCCCTCCGGCCGGGTGCGGTCCTGGAGCGACTAGAGCCGCACCGGCATCAGGAGATACCGGAAATCTTCATCGCCCACACCGTGGAGCAGTCCGGGCTTCAACGCATCGATCGTCTGGAGGACCACCGTGTCCGAATCGATCGCACCGACCCCCTCGGTGAGATACCGCGTGTTGAACGCGATCGTCATCTCTTCACCCTCGTACGTTCCTTCGATGTGCTCCGTCTCCTCCCCAACTTCCTGCCGGATGACGCTGAGCTCCACACCACCCTCGTGGAGGTTGAGACGGACCGGGATGTGGTCTTCCGCGACGAGGGCCGCTCTCGCGACGGCCTCGAGAAGGTGCTGCTTCGATACTTCGAGGCGGTTCGGATACGAGTCGGGGAGCAACTGCCGGTACTTCGGGAAGGTGGCGTCGATGATGCGAACCGTCAGCCGTCCTTGATCGGTGAGGAACGCTGCCTCTCGATCTCCGAGTGCGACCTTCATCGGGCCGTCCCCGACCGTTCGGCCGAGCTCTCTCAGCGCTCGATAGGGCACGAGTTTCGATCCCGTCGCACCGATTCCGAGCACGTCTCTCACGGCGAGACGGTACGAATCGGTTGCCACCAGCCGGAGTCCTCCCTCGTTCTCCTCGAACAGGACACCGGTCAGCGTGGGACGAGCGTCATCGGTGGATGCGGCGATCCCCACCTGGGAGAGTGCCTTCACGAGCGTCTCACCCACAACGTCGATCGTATCCGCCGGCAGGGAATCGTCGATCTTCGGGTAATCCGCGACGCTGAGCTCGCGCAGTCTGAATCTCGGCCCGTTCCCCGTGATCTCCACTTCCCCGTCGGCGGCGGTGACCGAGACCGCTCCGGATGGGAGCTTCCTCACCGCATCTGCTGCGAGCTTCGCCGGGATCACCGTGACCCCGTCCTCGAGCGCCTCGACCTCGAGGTACGTGCGCACCGTCACTTCGTTGTCGGTACCCGTCACACGCAGGCGTCCGCCCTCCACCTCGCACAGAAGTCCCTGGAGGATGGGAAGGGGGGAGCGGCTCCCCACGGCTCGGCCTGCCCTCGTGAGGACATCGGCAAGATCGTCACGTTCTGCTCGGATACGCACAGTTGTTCTTCCTCTGCTTCTTGTTTTGTTTCAGTTCAAAAGATAGTGGTAGTAGTAGGGGGTGTGGATTGTGGAGAACAGAGCATTTCCGTTGCTGTGAACGGGTTCGCCTCTCCACACGACCTGTGGCTAATACCAGAGTAATCAACATGGCAACGGTTCGTGGATGCGAGGGTGGGGAGAACCGTCACGTTGTCCTCAGGAGTTGACCGAGGGTTGTGACCTGGTCGAAGACGTCCATGTCCGTCCTCATCAGCGTCTTGACCTTGTCGACGGCGTGGATGACCGTCGTGTGATCCCGTCCGCCGAAGCGCTTGCCGATCTTCGGGAGGGAGAGGTCGGTGTACTCCCGGCAGAGGTACATGGCGATCTGGCGGGAACGGGCAAGCGGTTGCTTCCGGCTCGGACCGACCAGTTCCTCGGGAGTCGTCGAGCAGTAATCCGAGGTGACTTCGATGATGAGATCGGCGGTGATCGGGGTCGAGCGCACGGAATCGATGATGTCCGAGAGGACCTCTTTCGCCATCGTCAGAGAGATGGTCTCATCGGTGAGGGACGCGAAAGCGGTCACCCGTGTGAGCGCACCCTCGAGTTCCCGGATGTTCTGATTGACGTTCTCCGCGATGAACGTCATCACTTCCGGAGGGACGGGTGATGGAGCGAATTCGGCGTTCTTGCGAAGGATGGCGAGTCGGGTCTCGATGTCGGGGCTCTGGATGTCGGTGAGGAGGCCCCACTCGAAACGGCTCCGCAGGCGATCTTCGAGGGTGGAGAGGTGTTTCGGATGGCGATCGGAACTGATCACCACCTGCTTGCCGGCCTCGTAGAGGCTGTTGAACGTGTGGAAGAACTCTTCGAGGATCTGTTCCTTGCCTTCGAAGAACTGGACGTCGTCGAGAAGGAGAACGTCGATCGTTCGATAGCGATCCTTGAACTCGTTCATGCGCTTCCGTCGGATGCCGTTGATGAACTCGTTGAAGAACTGTTCCGAGGAGACGTATCGGACGACGGCCGTCGGATCGAGCTCGATGCGGTGATGACCGACGGCATGAAGGAGGTGAGTCTTTCCCAGACCGGCGTTCGCGTAGATGAACAGGGGGTTGTAGTGGCTCCCCGGCTGTTCGGCCACGGCGAGTGCGGCGGCATGAGAAAAACGATTCGACTGGCCGACGACGAAGTTGTCGAATGTGTACTTCGGGATGAGCCGGGGATCGGTGGCGCGGGTACGGGAAGGGTCGGCGGTGTCGATGGGGAGCGTTTCCTGCTGTTGGAGAGGAGAGGAGGGAGTGTCCGCAGCAGGCAGAACGGTCAGTTCGATCTCGAGACCGAGCGTTTGCATCGCCGCCTCGCGAAGTGCCGGAAGATATCGATCTCCGACCCACCGATAGTGGAAGTCGGTCGGGGCGACGAGGCGGAGGCTCCCCGATTCGACGCTCGAGCCCAGCGGCTCGATCCACGTCTGCCATGCTGCGGGTGTCACACGCCGACGAACTTGCTGGTGGAAGGATTCCCATTCCACCGTGCTTGAAGCTGTCTCAGCCACCTCTGTCCACTCCTCTCGCCCTACGAAGCCCTGTCCACATACCTGTCCACAGGGTGTGGAGAATTCTGTTGCACGGGCCCGGCCACCCGACTCGTGTCCCGGTGAATCGAATCTCACTCCCAGCAGAAGCGAGATGATGGGCACGAGGACGGCGGCGAGTATATGGCACGCTCGAGACGGGCGGCAAGACGGGGAAAGGAGACGCTATCCGGAACGTCCGGATCGTACACGCGGCCGGGAACCCTTGTGAGGCAAGAGCTTCCGAACATGGAAAAATATGGTCAGGACACATTGGCCGGGCGTATTCGTCTTCTTGGCCCGCGAACGATGTTTCGCGTTCGGTAACGAGTTTTCGCGTTCCTGTGTACAACTTCGCGTCCTTCCTCCGCTCACGTGACTACGCCCGTGATCGACCTAGAATCGTACCGTTCGTTATCTTCCCGGTCGCACCGCGACCTCCCAACCGGGGGACACCTCACTATGAAGCGCACCTATCAACCCAACGTGCGGCGCCGCAAGCGCAAGCACGGTTTCCGCTCCCGCATGCGAACCCGCTCGGGGCGTGCCGTCATCAAGCGGCGTCGTCTCAAGGGACGCCGGCAGCTCACTGCCTAGGAACGGACGCCCGTTCGTTTCGCTGCGGCCCTCCGCGCGATTCTCCGCCGTGTACCGCACCGGGACGACCGGGAGAGGTGGAGGGATCAAGGTGATCGGAGCAGCGGGTGAACCCGGACTCCCCCAGGTCGGCGTCGTCGCCGGTCGGAGGGTGGGGAACGCGGTATCTCGGAACCGGGCCAAGCGACGCATCCGGGAGGCATTGCGAAATGTTGAACTCGAGCCGAACATGGCGTACGTGGTGATCGCGTCCGCCGCCGTCGTCGAGACCGACTTCGGCCGGTTGGAGAGATGGCTCGGTGAGGCGATCGCGGAATCGAAGAGGAGAAGGGTCGATGAGTAGCAACCACGACGGGGAGCCGTCGGTGGCCGCACGCCTCCTGATGGGATCGGTCAAGGTCTACCAGAAGGTCCTTTCGCCCGTCATGGGCGGAAATTGTCGGTACTATCCCTCCTGCTCTGAATACGGATACGACGCGATCCGCCTTCATGGTGCCGGTCGCGGTTCGTGGATGGCCGTCAAACGCATCGGACGCTGCCAGCCGTTCCATGAAGGCGGATACGATCCCGTGCCCGAGCCGTCCGAACACAGTCACACTACGAACGCAGGGAGCGACGCGTGAACCCCTGGAACTTGTTGCTCGACCTCCTCGGCGGGGTCCTGAACTTCCTCTACCAGATATTACCAGGACCGATGCAGAACCTCGGCATCGCGATCATCCTCCTGACCCTGGCCATCTCGCTGGTCATGTTCCCCCTCACGCTGAAGCAGACCCGTTCCATGCGAGCGATGCAGCTGATCCAACCCGAGGTCAAGCGTCTCCAGAAGGAACTCAAGGGAGACAAGGAAGAGCTCAACAAGCAGCTGATGGCGCTCTACTCCGAGAAGGGCGTCAACCCGGCGGCCGGGTGTCTCCCCATGATCGTGCAGATGCCGATCTGGTTCGCCCTCTTCCGCGTGCTGCGCAACGTCGAGGAGTACATCGAGGGAACCGTCAATGCGTCCTTCCTCGGGATGGACCTCACCCAAGCTCCGAGTCAGGCGGTCCCCGATGCGATCAAGAGCGGGAACTTCCTGGGCGCCGCCCCGTACGTCCTGCTGATCGTGTTGATCGTCGTCGCCGGCTTCTACCAGCAGTTGCAGACCACGAAGACGAAGAAGGACGACGGCAAAGAGCAGTCTCAGACCGCACAGTCGATGCAGACGGCCATGAAGATCATGCCGCTGTTCTTCGGGTTCATCTCCTGGACCCTGACGGCGGGGCTGGGTATCTACTTCGCAACCTCCAACCTTTTCCGGATCGGTCAGCAAGCGCTGATTATCCGGATGGACGATGATGATGACGAGGACAAGAAGAAGCCGGCACTTCCGGCCGACACGCCGGAGGATGGCGAACCCGGGAACAAGGGCCCATCCCAGAATGCCAGTAAGAAGAAGAATCGCCGCAGGAGGAAGTAGATGTCGGAGTGGGTTGAAGTCAGCGGAACAACGGTCGACGTGGCCATCGAGGCGGCTATCGCCGAACTTGGTCTCGAGTCGAAGGATCAAGCAGAGGTTGAGATCATCCAGGAACCGAAGAGCGGTTTCCTGGGAGTGGGGTCGCGTCCGGCGATCGTGAAGGTGTCGCTCAAACCGCGCCAACGCAACCGCAGAGGGCGCCGCGGGTCGAAGGGTGAGGGAGGATCTTCCCAGAAGAAGACCCAGCCGAAGACCCAG
>JAOZRW010000006.1:55829-76318 GCA_029939995.1 Acidimicrobiia bacterium
GAAGACCCAGCCGAAGACCCAGACGAAGAAGTCGGGTGACCGGAAACCGAGGAACAGCAAGGGTTCTCGTCCGAAGAATGGTCAGAAGACCGGTGAGAGCAAGAAGAACGGATCCCCGAAGGAGCGCCCACCGATGGATACGAACACACCGAAAGAAGCGAAACAGGACAAGCCGGAGCACTCGATCGAGGACCAGGCCAAGGTGGCCGAGGAGTTCCTGTCGGGTCTGCTCGCCTCGTTCGGTCTCGAAGGGGAGATCTCCTCACGGGTCGAGGACGAGGTCCTCTACCTCGACGTCGCGGGAGACCAGACCGAGGCGCTCGTCGGTCCGAAGGGATCCACGATGCATGCGGTGCTCGAATTGACGCGAACCACCGTGCAGCGGCGCACGTTCGGTGCTCCGCGAATGAGGATCGATATCGCCGGCTACGGCGCACGGCGCCGCGAAGCGTTGACGATCTACACAGGGAAGCTCGTCGAACAGCTGAAGGAGAGCGGCGGCGAGATCATGCTCGAGCCGATGAACGCCGCCGACCGCAAGGTTGTTCACGACGCTGCGGCCGCCTACGAAGGCGTGCGCACGTACTCCGAGGGCGAAGATCCGCACCGTGCGGTGATCATCGCGGCGACGGGAGACGTCTCCGACTGACCCCGGATGTTTCACGGGAAACATTCCGGCGAGCGTCTCGAGGCCGCAGCGAAGCTGGTTGGAATCGAGCTCGCGGCGGAACAGACGCTCCGGCTGAGATCGTTCACGGACTGGCTCGCTTCGGAGGGGGCCGAGGCAGGTGGAATCGGGCCGACCGAAGCCGATCGGTTGGAGGACCGGCACATCGCCGACTCGCTGATCTTCGCAGCGGCGTGGAACACGACTCCCGCGACGCTGCTCGACGTAGGGTCCGGAGTGGGTCTCCCCGGGATTCCTCTGGCGATCGCGTTCCCGACGATGGAGGTGACGCTGCTCGATCGTTCCGAGAAGCGGTGTTCCCTTTCGAGACGCGCCGTCCGGGTCCTGGGACTCGAGAACGTCGTGGTGTGCCGGGAGGACATCCGGGATCTCGAAGGAACGTGGTCGGCCGTGGTGTTCCGGGCATCCCTCCCGCCGGAGGAGGCGCTGCTGGTAGCCCGCCCGTTGCTCACCGGAAACGGGTGCGCGGTCGTCGGGTTGAGCCGGAAGAAGGAACCAGACCGGGTACCGGGGGCTCCTGAGGGAACATCGGTGGATGTGCTGAAGATCGGAGAGGGGGTCCTTGACTCCCCCGCTTGGCTTCTTAGGATGACACCGATGAACTCACCGCCAACGAACGGCTCCTCTCTCTGATGCCCTCCACCATCGTCGCCATCGCCAACCAGAAGGGCGGAGTCGGGAAGTCGACTACCGCCATCAACCTCGGTGCGGGGCTCGCTTTCCAGGGAGAGCGGGTTCTCCTCGTCGATCTCGACCCGCAGGGGAACTCGACGAGCGGGCTCGGAGTCGACCGTTCGGCGATCGAGTACTCGACGTACGACCTCCTCGTCGAAGACGTCGGTGCGGAGGAGGTGATCGAGCCGTCCTCGGTTCGGGATCTCTTCGTCGTGCCGGCAACGATCGAACTTGCCGGGGCGGAGATCGAACTGGTGTCGATGTTCTCCAGGGAATCGCGTCTCGGAAACGCCTTGAAGCCGGTCTCCGAGGATTACGACTTCGTTCTCGTGGATTGCCCGCCCTCGCTGGGATTGTTGACCGTGAACGGACTGGCGGCGGCGAACGAGGTGCTCATTCCGATCCAATGCGAGTACTACGCCCTCGAAGGCGTGAGTCAGTTGATGAAGAACATCCAGCTCGTGCAGCGGAACCTCAACCCTCAACTCGAAATCGAGGGCGTGCTCTTGACGATGTACGACGGCAGGACGACGCTCGCTTCGGATGTCGTGGCGCAGGTTCGGGCGCATTTCGGGGATACGACGTACCGGACGGTCATCCCGCGTACGGTTCGTCTCTCGGAGGCTCCGTCGTACGGCGAGCCGATCGAAGCCTACGACCCGATGTCCAGGGGAGCGATCGCCTACCGGGAATTGGCCCGCGAGTTTCGGAGGAGACATGGCCGCACGTAAGGGAGGGTTGGGGCGAGGGCTCGATGCACTGATCCCCGTCGATCATCCATCGGTCGGATTCGCCGAGATCGAGATCTCGGAGGTCGTTCCGAACCCACAGCAGCCGCGATCCCATTTCGATCAAGATTCGCTGGGCGAGTTGGCCGCTTCGATCCGCGAGGTCGGCGTCCTGCAGCCGGTCGTGGTACGACCGGGAGATCGTGAGGGCGCGTACGTGCTCGTCGCAGGGGAGCGACGCCTTCGCGCTGCCGAAATCGCCGGTCTCTCGACGATCCCTGCGGTCATTCGCGCATCGGAGAGCGACGAACGTGATCTGACCGAAGCGTTGATCGAGAACCTGCAACGTAAGGACCTCTCGCCATTGGAGGAAGCCGCAGCCTACCGGAACTTACTGGAAGATTTTGGTATGACTCACGAAGGGGTCGCAACAAGGGTCGGGAAGAGCCGCAGCTCCGTGACGAACACGCTGCGCCTTCTCCAGCTCCCGCCACAGATCCAGGGGATGCTCGAACGGGAGGATCTTTCGGCCGGACATGCCAGAGCGCTACTGGCGCTCGACGACGAGGCCTACGCCGTTCACATCGCAGAACGCGTGGTCTCCGAAGGATGGTCCGTGAGGCAGACCGAGGAGGCGGTGAAGAGCCGTTCGCACCGGAAGGATCCCGTGCCGAGGCCGATGCCCGCGATGAGGCCGGCGGCCATCATCGAACTGGAAGAGCGCCTCTCGGAACGACTCGAGACGGAAGTGAAGATCAAGACCAGTGGGGATGGGGGAAGGCTCACCATTCGCTACGGCTCACTCGCCGATCTGGAACGGATCTACCGGCAGCTGTTCGGGGCCTAGCCGGAACAAGTGCAGCTTCGCTAGCGGTCGTCCGGACCGGACTCGTAGAGGTCGATCAACGCGCGTGCGATCTCCTCGCCGAAACGATCCGCCGGGTCGACGACGGCGATGACGATCGCCGGGGAACTGGTCTCCTTGAGGATCGGGACCGCCCGGGGGAGTGCGGAGAGCCCCAGACGAGGAGCGAGATGGAGGGCTACAGCGTGGCCGGCGGCGCTCGTGCTGAGCTTCGTACCGAAGAAGAACACGCCCTCGACGCCGTCGGTCGGGAGAACGATCGAGAGCACGATCTGGACGTCGAGGCGGTTCGCTCGCGAGGCCCTGAGGTGCTCGGACGGGGCGGTGTCGATGCTCCGTGACAGGAGGGGGTGTGCGCCGGCCTCGCGCAGGTGCGCGACGACGGTGGTCCCGATCGCCCAGGTGATGTCGGCGGTGGAAGGGTCGACACCTTCAGGATCCACGTAGATCCGGGCGCCGGTGACGGGGCGCGGCAGGGAATCGATCCATTCATGCTCCCGGACGATCGTCCTGGCCGGCTTGTCGGTCGCCTTCGCCATCAGGGCGAGTTCCTCGACGACGTTGCGGCCGGCGATTCCGTCCTCCGGCATGCCCCGGTTGCGTTGGAAATCGAGTACGGCACGGAGCGTGTCCGGTCCGAAGAGGCCGTCTACCTTCCCGGCGTCGAAACCGAGAGCGCCGAGGCTCTGCTGAAGCCGGGAGACGTCGTCTCCACGCATCATCGGCGAGCGTCGGTAGAGGAGACGATCGCCGAGGCGGAATCCGGCATCTACGAGGGCTTTCCAGGTCTCGGGCCCGACGATGCCGTCGGCCGGGAGGCCGCGCGACTCCTGGAACTGTTGAACGACGGCCAGGGTGGCCGGCCCGTACACGCCGTCGGGGGTGATGGCGAAGTCGAGGTCCTTGAGGCGCTGCTGGATATCGCGGACCGGTTCGCCGCGATCTCCCGTGTGATAGAGCCTCACGCTGCCGGGTCCGGGGTACGGAGAGTCAGGAGACGAACGAGGCGATCTCGGCTTCCAACTGGGCTTTGCTCCGTGCGCCGACGAGACGCTTCTTCTCCTGGCCCGCCTGGAAGATCATCATCGTCGGGATGCTCATGACCCCGTACTGCATCGCGGTGGACGGATTCTCGTCGACGTTCAGCTTCACGATCTGGATCTGACCGGCGCGATCGGCGGCGATCTCCTCGAGAGGGCGATCCATCATCTTGCACGGGCCGCACCATTCGGCCCAGAAGTCGACGAGGGTCGGGATGTCCGACCCGATCAGCTCAGCGAAGGTCGCATCTGTTCCTGTGACGGTGCTCTGTCCCATCTTGACTCCCTGGTGGTGTTGATCCGCCGGACCGATCCGGTGGCGGAGGTGGCTGGATTTCAGTTCTCGTTCAACCAGTGCTCGACGTCGATCGCCGCCCGGCACCCCATCCCGGCGGCGGTGACGGCCTGCTGGTAGTAGTGGTCGACGACGTCGCCGGCGGCGAACACGCCGTCCACCGAGGTCTTCGTCGAGCCGGAATCGGTGACGATGTATCCGGAAGGATCCAGGTCGAGCTGGTCTTGGAAAATACTGGTATTCGGATCATGTCCGATCGCGAGGAAGAACCCTTCGACCGGGAGGGTCGAGGACTCGCCCGTCTTGACGTTCTTCACGCGGAGCCCGGTCACCAGATCATCGCCGAGGACTTCTTCCACCGTCGTGTTCCACAACACCTCGATCTTCGGATGGTCCAAAGCCCGTTGTGACATGATCTTGGAGGCGCGGAACTCCTCGCGCCGGTGAACGATCGTGACTTTCGAAGCGAACTTCGTGAGGAAGATGGCCTCTTCCATGGCCGAGTCTCCGCCCCCGACGATCGCGATCTCGCGGTCTCGGAAGAAGAATCCGTCGCAGGTGGCACATGCGGACACGCCGTACCCGCGGAGGCGGCTCTCCCCGGGGATGCCGAGCCAGCGTGCGGATGCGCCGGTGGAGATGATGAGGCTCTCGGCCTCGTAGAGATCGTCGCCGACCCAGACCTTGAACGGCCGGGAGGAGAGATCGACCTTCGTCACGTCGGAGGAGACGATACGCGTTCCGAACCGTTCGGCCTGCTTCCTCATGCTGTCCATGAGCTCCGGGCCCATGATGCCTTCGGGGAATCCCGGGAAGTTCTCGACTTCGGTGGTGAGCATCAACTGCCCGCCGCGCTCCATCCCCTCGATCATCAATGGATCGAGGTCCGCGCGCGCTGCGTAGATTGCGGCCGTCAGCCCGGCTGGTCCGGATCCGACAACCAGGACCTTCTCGGCCATGGCTACTCCTGTGGTGTTGACTCTTCGTCTGGGAATCTCTTCACCCAGACCAACACGCCGACGATCAGCAATATGCCCCCGACGACGGCGTACGCGAGTTCCTGTCCAATCAGGGTACCGAGTGCACGGAAGAAACCGACGAGGACCCAGATCAACGCCAGAACCGCGGCGGTGGCGGCGACGATGCCGATCGCGGTCCAGGTCACGGCCACCGATGCGCGATCCACCGTCATCGAGCGGATGCGTGTGGCCAGATCCTCGAGAAGATCGGCGATCTTTGCCGGGTAGTCGGAGCGGGGTCGATCGGTCATGGTTATTGAGGTTAGTCGAACCGCCGGACCGTTACGGTCGAGTCGTAGCGATTTCTTCGCAAGCTTCCAGGGAATAGACGACGAGGTAGTCGTCTCCGGCGGGGGGACTCACGGCAACGATCATCGAGGGAACCCCCTCGTACACGGTCGTCAGCAGTGGGACCACGGTTGAGCTGGTTGCTTCCGACGACACGCGATCGACACAGGCACCGACCAGGGCGTCGTTCACGGGGAACTCGCCGTCGGAACGCTTCCCGGCCGACTCGTCGAAGAGATGCGATCCGGCGCCGTAGGAATCGGCGAGCTCGGAGAGGTCGACGTCGGCTACAAACGGGATCCCGGAAGCCTCGTTGTAGGTCCCGCCGGCCACGACGTCCGACTGCTCGTCCTCCCCGGCCTCGACCGGCGCTTCCGGTGCCGCTTCAAATGCTGCCACCGTGGTGTCGGCCATTTGCGTGCTCGCCGCCGACGTCGTGGTCGTCGCCGGTGCGGCCACGATCGCTTCATCCGCGTCGCCGGAGAGGGTTCCAGGCAGAACGACGACCGCCCCGACGATCACCGCGGCGCCCACGGCGAGACCCGCGAGCGGTGCAAGCCACCGGTTCCAGCGGGAGTGGGGGGAAGGGACGACGACAGGGGACTCATCCAGGTGGAGCTGCGCTTTGAGCTCGGCGTGAAGGACCTCCCGCTCGGACGGGGTCATCGAGGGGGATGGTGTTGCCGAGAGTTCGCCGACGATCGCCGCCTGGACCCGGTAGGCGCTGCGAAGCTCCGGGTCGGCTGCGATGACGGCGAGAGCCGCCTTCTCCTCTTCGGGTGGAAGGCGACCGTCGATCAGATCGATGATGAGTGTGAGGTCGCGGTCTCTCATGGTTCTTCTCTTAGATGTCCGGAACCGGGTGCCAGGTTCCCGAGCTCTTTCGCGAGGAGCTTTCTCGCCCGGAACACGCGGCTCTTCACCGTTCCGATCGGTACGTCGAGGGTATCTGCAGCGTCCTCTAGTGACATGCCTTCGAGGTCGACGAGAACGACCGCCGCGCGGAAGTCCTCGGAGAGCCCGGAGAGCGCGCTCTCGATGTCGGGGCGGAGTTCGACGGCGTTCATCTCGTCCCCGCCGCGCGGATCGGAGGGATCGAAGTGTTCCGGGAGCGATTCGGTGCGTTTGCGCTTCCGTCGGCGGAGGTGGTCGTAGCAGGTGTTCATGGCGACGCGATACAGCCAGGTGCTGAAAGCCGCCTGCTCCTTGTAGCGGTCGGCCTTCCGGAAGACGGTCAGGAACACGTCCTGGGTGGCGTCGAGTGCGGCGTCGCGATCGGTCATCATCCGCAAGCAGATGGCGAACACGCGATCTTCGTGGATCCGCATGAGCTCGTCGAACGCGGCGACGTCGCCGGTGAGATAGCGGCGAATCAGGGCACGATCCTCTGCGACGCGGTCGGTCATGAGTGAGATTCTGGTCTCATTGCTGTTCGCACGCGAGACATCCGATCACGGGAGGAGGCGGATCTCTGAGATCGACGTCCTGTACGAGCCGTCGGATCGGAGAGGAAGTGACGTGAGCCAGACGAGCCAGAAGCCCGACTCGCGACGGGCGACGTCGAGCCGCGTCGTCCCCGTGAGCAGCTGCCCGGCTCCGATCCGTTCCCACGAGCTCGGAGCGTCGGCGACCGTCACGTTCCAGGCGATCGCGAAACGGGTCTCCGGCGTTCCGGTGATCTCGATCGCCCCGATCGGGTTCGCAGCCTCGAGCACGATGCCGACACCCTCCTTCGTGTCCCCGAGGGGTCCCGGATAGGGCTCGGTCTCCCACGCAGAGAGACGGTCGTTGTCGAGGACGGCACCGACCGTCTCGTCGTTCTCGACGCCGTCGCCGAACGGGTCGTAGGTGCCGGCAGTGGCCGGAACCACCGGTTGATCAGCGGTTTCCGCGTCCGCAACCGGGGCCACCGGCGCGCTGTTCTCCTGTTCCGAAGGCGACGCGGGGTAGAGGAACGGGGAATCCGGATCGACGTCGATCGAGAAGCCGACGATCGAGAGAACGATGACGATCGCTGCGACGACGAGGAACGCCACGAGCGGCTTGAGGGACCAGTGACCTTCGGTCGTCGGTTCCCGGTGGAGGCTGATGACGCTGAGAGCGTCGGCGAGGCCGGCCGCGTCGAGCACGCCGTTCTCGGCCGCCGTCAGCGCTTCATCGACCGACGAGGGGATGCCTTCGGCGACGTGCGAGGGGCGCACGGCAGGATTCGTGTTGCCGGTGATGGCCGTGCGGAGGGCGGCGGCGAGTGCCGCCGTGTCACCCTCCGTGGTCGTGGTTACGGGTCGTCGTCCGAATCCGGCGAGGCGAGCGGGGTGTGCCGCAGAGAAGTGGATGGCACTCGGGTCGATCGCTCCGTGGATTCCTCCGTTCGCATGGAACGCTGCGAGACCGGCGGCTACGCCGGACGCGTTCGGGAGATACTCGGAGACGGGAAGTGTCTCACCGGCCTTGAGGCGATCACCGATGGTGACCGCGCCGTCCCATTCCGCGACGGCGAAGGCCGACCCGTCGATCTCCTCGGCCATGTACACCGTCTGAACGTGCGGGTGGCTGGTCGACGCCGCCGCCCGGACGGGTGCGAGGAACTGGGCGATGCGTTCGGCGTCGGCATCCGGTCCGGGAAAGCGAATGAGCACCGGCCGTTCGAGTTGCTCGTCGGTTGCGAGCCATTCCTCGACGTCGCCGTCTGCGCCGAGACGCACGTTCATCCGATACCTACTCGGGATTCGCGGCGGCACCGGCTAACCCCGGCGGAGTACGGCCAACGGCTCGGGGAGCGTCACGAACCCCTCCGACTCGTAGAGGGCGATCGCACCCTCGTTGTCCGTCTGGGTGTTCAGCATGAGAGAGCGACTCCCGGCCGATCGGCCGGTGCGAGCAGCAGCCCGGATCAGGGAGCGGCCCATGCGCTGGTTCTGCCAGTCCGGGTGGACGGCGAGCCGTTGGAGGTACGCGACGGCGTGTCCGATCCCGACGACGGCGAAGGCGATGGGTTCGCCATCCGGACCTCGGATGAGGAGCGTCTTCGTCTTCGATGTGGCGGTGACGGCTTCCTCCATGCCGAAGCGATCGAAGCGCCAGAAGTCGTCGAATGCCTCGTGGTCGATTCGGAGCAGATCCTCGAACGGCGCATCGGACGTCGCTACGACGAGATGATCGGGTGTCGGCAACTGGGTGGTGAGGTCGCGACGCATGAAAGCCAGCGGCACGAACTCCACGAAGCCGGCCGCTTCCCACGGGCGGCGGCTTCCCGCCGGCAGGGGAGGAGAGAAGACGTGTGGCGCCCCCATGGCGTGGAGGCGGTCGGAGCACAGTTCGAGGAAGGAGGATCCGCCCCGTACGAGGCGAAGAGCGGCGTCGGGAACAACATCGTTCCATCGCCGGGCCTCTGCCCGCGCCCAGCCGCGTCGGAAGCGAACCGGCCGGGGCCACGAGCCGCGCTGAAGCACCGGAATCGGGCGCTCAGCCATCGACATGACACCTCCACTCGGTTGGTGCATGTAGAGCGTACCGTCACCGCGATGGCACATCGCCGTTCGAGATATGGGAGCATGCTCCCATGAAGCCCCTTCTGGTGACCCATCCCACAAGCCTCGAACACGTCGGGCCTGCCGGCCACCCGGAGCGCCCGGAGCGGGTGGAGGCGGCGGTCGCCGGGGTCCGGGCCTGCGGTCTCGAAGTGGTTGAGACATCGGCGCGAGCTGCGACACGCGGCGAGATCCTGAAGGTGCACACGGCTGAGTTCGTCGATCGGCTGCACGAGTTCTGCGTGCGCGGCGGCGGGCAGATCGATCCCGACACGTTCGCGGTGCCCCGATCGTGGGATGCTGCCCGATACGCCGCAGGCGCCGGGCTCACCGCCATCGAAGCCATCACCCGCGGTGAGGTCGACGTGGGATTCGCTGCGATCAGACCTCCCGGCCATCACGCCGAGTTCGACCGGACCATGGGCTTCTGCCTCCTCAACAACGCCGCCATCGCCGCCGCTCACCTGGTCGGTCGAGGGTCCCGGGTCGCGATCGTCGACTGGGACGTGCATCACGGAAACGGAACCCAGGAGATCTTCTTCCGGTCCCCCGACGTTCTCTACATCTCGCTTCATCGAGCGCCGTTCTATCCGGGGACCGGACGCGTCGAGGAAGTGGGTAAGGGTCTCGGCACCGGGGCCACGATCAACGTCCCCCTTCCGTCGGGAACCGGGGGAGCGACGTACCGCCGGGTCTTCGCCCGGATCGTCGAACCCGTTCTCGAGCAGTTCGACGCCGACTGGATCCTCGTCAGCGCCGGCTACGACGCGCACATCGACGACCCGCTCGGAGGAATGGGGCTCATCGCCGACGACTACCGATCGATGGCCGCCACGGTGAGCAGATCGATCGGACGCACCAATACCGTGTTCTTCCTCGAAGGCGGCTACGACCTGCAGGCGATCACCGACTCGACGGCGGCGACCCTGGAGGGTTTCGGCTCTCCCGACTCTCTGGAGGACGAAGGAGGTCCGGAAACGGATCCGGTGATCGACAGCTACCTCCCGATCCTGTCCCTGTTCTGGGATCTCGATTAAGGCGAGCCCGGGACCGGCCGATACATCCGGGTATCTCCCCGGGCCCTAGGAGCCATCGTGCACGAACCGCTGCCGACCCTCGACGAACTGATCACCAAGCTCACCGACGTAGGCGGATCGGACCTGCATCTGAAGGTCGGGTCGCCGCCGGCGTATCGGATCAGCGGTGTCGTGCATCGGTCCGACCTGGCCTCGGTCGGTCCCGCGGACACGCGTGGGTACTTCGAGGAGATCGCGACGGACCGGGCACGGGAAGCGCTCGATCGGGACGGAGAGGCCGACTTCGCCTTCGGGAGGTCCGGTCTCGGCCGGTTCCGCGTGAGCGCGTTCAAGCAGCGTGGCTCGATCACCCTCGTGCTCCGAACGGTGAGGACGGTCGAGGGAGGGTTCGAGGCACTCGGGCTCCCGGTAGCCGTCGAGCGTCTCGCCGACGGCAAGTCCGGCCTCATGCTGATCACGGGGCCCTCCGGCTCCGGACGCACCACGACGGCCGGGGCGGTGATCGATCACGTGAACGCCACACAGAAGATGAGCATCGTGACGATCGAGGACCCGATCGAGAATCTGTTCCCCGACAACAAGTCGCTGATCTCCCAGCGGGAGGTGGGCCTGGACACCGAGACGTTCGCCACCGGTCTGCGGGCGGCCATGAGGAACGACGTCGACATGATCTTCGTCGGCGAGCTCCCCGATCGGGAAACGATGTCCGCGGCGCTCCGGGCGGCGGAGACCGGGCACTTCGTCGTCGCCATCCTCCCGACCTTCGACAGCCTGGAGACCATCAACAGGATCGTCGAGTCGTTCGAGCCGTACCAGCGTCAGCAGGTCCGACAGGTTCTCGCCACGACGCTGAAAGGGATCGTCAGTCAGCAACTGCTCCCACGCGTCGACGGAACGGGACGTGTCGCCGCCGTCGAGGTGCTGATCAACACGGAGCGGGTGACCGAGAAGCTGAAAGATCCGGAGAAGGCCGCGTCCATCGTCGAGGAGATCGCCGAAGGGGAGTTCTTCGGAATGCGGACCTACGACCAGGCGATCCTCGGCCTGTACGCCAGGGGCGAGGTCTCGTTCGAGGATGCGGTGTCTCATGCCTCGTCGACACTCGAGTTCAAGGCGGCGGCGCAGACCCGGGGACTGTTGAGCGCATAGTTCGGCCCGTCCGGTCGGTACCCTCATGGCCTCATGCCACGTTTCACCTGCCAGACGTGCGGCACGGAGTTCACCCTGTCGCAGGAGATCCTCGACCGGTACCCGGGGTGGACTCCGAAACAGTGTCGCGCGTGCCGGGCTGCGGGAGACGCTGCCGCGGCACCGAAGACACCCGATCTGGATCCTCAGACGGGCGTGTTCACCGACGGAGGGTGTGTTCCGAACCCGGGTCCGGGAGGATGGGGAGCCGTCTACGTCGTCGACGGGAAGATCGTCGACGAGGCCCACGGGTCCGATCCGGACACGACGAACAACCGGATGGAACTCACCGCCCTGATCGAGGGAGCGGGACTCGTCCCTCCGGGGACCGCCGTCCCCGTCTACTCGGACTCGAACCTGGCCGTCAGGACGATCAACGAATGGGCGGCCGGTTGGGAAGCTCGCGGCTGGAAGCGGAAGACGGGACCCGTCGAGAACGTCGATCTCGTGCGACGCGCCTACACGATCTACCGGCAGCGTCCGGAACTCGACCTGCGGTGGATCAAAGCCCACGTGGGCTACACGTGGAACGAGTACGCGGACCGGCTCGCCAACCGTTGGAGAGAATCGTGACCGTCGCATCACCGGGAGAGGAGGTCGGTCGATCGTGATCCCTCCCAGGCTTCAGCACATGTTGGATGAGGGAACCGCCTCGCGCGAACTGGCGGAGCGATTCAAGGCCGCCGGCCACGACCTGTACCTCGTCGGCGGCAGCGTGCGCGACGCGCTGCTGGATCGGCCGAACGCCGATCTCGATTTCACGACGGCGGCGCGCCCCGACGAGATCGAGGCCATCGTCGCCCCCTGGGCCGCCGATCTCTATCTCGCCGGCAAGACCTACGGCACGATCGGGGCGATCAAGGACGGGCGCGTTCACGAGATCACGACGTTCCGCTCGGAGATCTACCGGGACGAGAGCCGGAAGCCGGAAGTGTCGTTCTCGGACGATCTCGAAGAGGACCTCTCGAGACGCGACTTCACGGTCAACGCGATGGCCATCCGGATCCCGACGACGGATGAGGAGACCCCCGAGATGGTGGACCCGTTCGGTGGGCTGCTCGACCTGCACGCGCAGGTGCTCAGAACGCCGATCGATCCGGCGATCTCGTTCGGCGACGACCCGCTGCGGATGCTGCGGCTCTTCCGGTTCATGTCCCGTCTCGGTTTCACTCCCGACGGGGAAGCGCTCGACGCGGTTCGCGAGATGCATGAGCGCCTCCAGATCGTCTCGGTCGAGCGGATCAAGGGCGAACTCGATCTGCTGCTGATCGGGGACCACGTCGGACCGGCGCTGTGGGGGCTCGTCGAGACCGGACTCGCCGAGGAGTTCATTCCGGAGATCCCCGCCCTGGCACTCGAGGTGGATCCTGTTCACCACCACAAGGATGTGCTCGCGCACACGATCGCCGTCGTCGAGAAGACCTCACCCCGGCTCGAGCTGAGGCTCGCAGCGCTCTTCCACGACATCGGAAAGCCGGCGACCAGGGAGTTCGGACCGGGCGGGGTCTCGTTCCATCACCACGAAGTCGTGGGGGCGCGGATGACGCGGCGTCGCATGAAGACGCTGCACTACTCGAAGAAGACCACGGAAGACGTGTCCCGGCTCGTGTTCCTCCACATGAGACCGCACACGTTCAAGATGGGGTGGAACGACTCGGCCGTGCGACGCTACGTGCGCGACGCCGGTGACCTCCTGACCGATCTGAACGAGCTCGTCCGCTGTGACGTGACGACCCGCAACAAACGTAGGGAACGGGCCATCTCGCGGCGGATCGACGAACTCGAAGAGCGAATCGCGGAACTCCGTCAGCGGGAAGAGCTCGAAGCCCTTCGACCGCCGATCGACGGCAACCAGGTCATGGACCATCTCGGTCTTCCCCCGGGGCGCACGGTCGGCGAGATCATGAAGATGTTGACGGAACGCCGGATCGACGACGGTCCCTACAGTGAGGAAGAGGCGTACGAGATGCTCGACGAGTGGGCGTCCAGGAACCTCTGACCCGCCACGAAGCGAATCCTTCGGCCCACAGTCCGGAGAAGCGGTGGCCCGGACGCGCCTCGTACGCCATACTCGATCCATGAGAGCGATCACGCTGCTCGTCGCCGTCGTCTCCGTGTCCGTTGCAGCGTGCGGCGGATCATCGACGACGACGGCACCCGTCGAGTCGACCACGACCATCGCCGATCGAGGAGTGACTATGGAACTGTCGTCCCCGTCTTTCGACCACGAGAGCCCGATTCCGCAGCGCTTCACCTGTGACGGTGACGACGTCTCTCCCGAACTCCGCATCACGGAGATCCCGGAGGGCACGTCGACACTGGTTCTGATCATGGACGATTCCGACGCTCCGGCAGGAACCTGGGATCACTGGGTTGCATACGACATCGATCCCGTGAGCCTCATCCCGGAGAACGTGGGCTCGCTCGGCACGGGAGGCCTCAATTCGTGGAGGCGAGAGGGGTACGGAGGCCCATGTCCTCCCTCAGGAACGCACCGCTACTTCTTCAAGGTCCTCGCACTCGACGCGCCGCTCGGCCTGGGCGGGGGCGCGGACAAGGAGACGGTCCTGGCCGCGGTGGACGGGCACGTCCTTGCGGAGGCGGTCCTGATGGGAACCTACGCTCGCTGAGCCACGCGGTCGTCGCTGCCGCGCGATGGGTCCCCCGGATCCGACCCGACGAGCCGGCGGTACGCGGACCATCCGTCCGAAGCGGTGACCCAGAACAACGCAGCGATGCTGACGGCGGACGTCAAACACCACATGCACGTGGCGCCGATGACGAACGGTTCGAGGAACGTCAGATAGATGGAGAAGACGGTGCCTCCCGCCGCGATCGCAGATGAGGCAACTACTCCGACGTCGGCCGCCGTTCCGGTCCCGACCCTGGAGAGGATCCAGAAACCGAGAAGGGCCGCGTATCCGATGATGCCGAGGATCCCGACGTGGATGCCGAAGATCGTGGCGTACTGGCTCTGCTGTACGGTATTGCAATCCCCCACCGGGCCGCAGACGGCCTCTGCGCCGCTCGTCTCCACGAATCCGAGGTAGGCCGACACCGCGATTCCGATGATGGACAGCACCGGGACGAGCCAGACGGGACCGGAACCGAGATCTCCCCGGTGGATCATCATGGGGACCGCCACGAGGCTGATGATCATCCCGACGAGCACGACGATCGCCAGTCCATTGCCGATCGGATCCTGCGACAGGCGATCCATGACGGACTTGTCGCCGGCGGCGGGGAGTTCGGCAGCGGGATCATCGGTTGCCCGGCCTCCGATCGGTTGGTTCCCCTCCGCCATGCCGGGAACGGCGGCGATGGCGTCTTCCATGCCGGGAATCGCCGGCCACGGGACACCGCCGGCGGCGATGCCCTCCTCGATGAGGACGGGAAGCTCGGCGGGGATGTCGACGTCTCCGACGAAGAACTCGTCTTCGATCGTGAGTCGGGGCACGCCGCGCTGCTCGTCTGCCGTTGGGAGTCGTTCGATGTCTGCCAGGTAGAGGTTTGCTCCGGCGTCGATCGTGACGTCGACGAGGAGAAGGTCGAGCGTGCCGTTGGTCATCTCGTAGAAGGAGACGTCCTCGGGCGGCAGCGTGTCGTCGAAGAAGAGTTCGGGTTTTCCCCCGTACTCCTCGAAGATCCCGGGGAGGTGCTCGTTGATGACGGTTTCGCAGTGCGGGCACGTCGGGGAGAAGAAGAGCACGGCCCGAACGACGGGACCTTCTTCTCCCGTGGTTTGGGCGAATGAGGGGACCGCCGCGGCGACGGACGCCACGACGAGCAACAGCAGGAAGGCGACTCTTGATCTCATGTCAGGTCAGCTTGGTACTGGTCCGTCTTTATCGCCAGGGCCGGAAGGCAGGACGCTCCCGCCGTCCGGCCCTGTTGGGCGCGATTGCGGGGGCTCAGCCGAGGAGTTTCGCCTTGGCTGCGGCGAACTCCGCGTCGGTGAGGAGACCGGCCGTCTTCATGTCCGCCAGCTTCTGGAGTTGGCCCATCATGTCGTCCGCGGCGGGCGCCGGCGCCACCGCCGGCTGCGCTTCCGACTGGCTCTTCATGGCGTCCATCTGCGCCTGCATCTCTTCCATCTGCGCCTGTGATTCGGAGGCCGCCTGATTCGCGGCCTCCTGCTCGGAGGCCGCCTGCTCCTTCTTCTGTGAGCGCTTGACCATTCCGCCGCTGACGGCAGTAGCCGTTCCTGCGATGAGGGCCGTCCTGGCCATCGTTCCAACCAATCCGGGTCGTCCACGTCTTCTCGGCATGTTCTCTATCTCCTATTCGTCTTCGAGTGCGGCGACCGCTTCCAGGACCTCGTCGACCACGATTCCGGGGATCCGCATGTCGGCGAGGAGGATGCCCCCGGAGTCGACGATCTCGTCGCGCAGCGGCTTGAACCAGGTGTGTTCGAATGCAAGGGCAGCCGCCGACGATCCCGGCGGGAGCGCTTCGGCGAACTCCTCGACGTCCTCCTCGGAGATGAGACCGTTGCCTTCGTCGAGGAATCGACTCAGTGCCGAGACGTCGTCTCCGGCATCGACCTGGTCGAGTTCGACGATGTCGAGAGTGCCGTCGTCGTCTTTGTGGACGATGAGGGCATCGACGATCGTGATCACCCCGTTGTCGATGAGTGCCTCGATCTGAGGCAGGATTCCGCCCGTGAAGCGGTTCCCGGGGAATCCCAGAACCAGCAACTCGATAGGCCCGAGTCCCATGTGTATTCCTCTCGCTAGGTGTGCTCAGTCTTGCCGAAGACCGCGACATCGGCAACCGCGAGACGGGGACGTCGGAGCAGCGTCGTCGAATCGCGTGTGTTGTGGCAACGAAGGTGGGGTATCGAGAGTTCCCGGGAGAATCGGCTACGAGTCGACGGAACAATCCAGGGACATTGCATTAGGGTGCGTATATGCGTATATTCCTGGTTCGCTCGAGGGTCTCCCATGACATATCGCATCGCTATCTTCGGTTCGTCCGGCTACGCCGGAGGTGAACTGATCCGTCTCGTCGACGGGCATCCGGACCTCGATGTCGCGTATCTGGGAGCGCACACCGCTGCCGGTCGGAGCCTGGGCTCCGTGCATCCGCACCTCAGAGACGGCGATCGCATGCTCGGTCCGAACGATCCCGCATCCTCTCCACCGATCGACCTCGCCTTCCTCGCGCTCCCGCACGGGGCTTCGGCCGAACCGGCGATGGCACTGCTCGATCGAGGCACGAAAGTCGTCGATCTCGGCAGCGACTTCCGACTCGATACGGAGAGCCGATACGAGGAGGCCTACGGCGTTCCTCACCCGTACCCGGAGCAACTGGGTCGCTGGGTGTACGGCCTCCCCGAACTCCATCGAGACGCCATCGCGACGACCGATCGGGTGGCATCACCGGGGTGCTATCCGACGTCGGCGATTCTCCCCCTCGCACCGTTGATCGCCCGGGGTCTCATCGAACCGACCGGCATCGTCGTCGATTCGATGTCGGGCGTCTCGGGTGCGGGACGCGGAGTGAGCGCCGCTCTCCAGTTCGGGGCGGTCGACGAGTCGGCGAAGGCGTACAAGGTCCTGAAGCACCGTCACCAACCCGAGATGGGGCGGGCACTCGACGACGTATCCGCATCTCCCGTCAACCTCATCTTCACGCCGCACCTGGTGCCGATGCAGCGGGGCATCCTCACCACCATCTACGCTTCGGCGTCGGGAGATGTCACGGGTGACGACGTCGCGACGGCTCTCGACGATGCCTACAGCGACGAGCCCTTCGTGGCCATCGTCGAAGGATCGCCCGAGACCCGATGGGTCGTCGGATCGAATCGGGCGCTCATCTCGGTGCACTTCGACGGCCGAAGCGGCACGGCGGTCCTCGTATCGGCGATCGACAACCTGATCAAGGGAGCCTCCGGACAAGCCGTGCAGGCGGCGAACATCATGCTTGGATTGGCCGAGACGGCCGGGCTTCCGATGGAAGGATGGATGCCGTGAGCGTTACCGCACCGAAGGGATTCGAAGCGGCCGGAGTATCCGCAGGCATCAAGGGGGACGGGGCTCTCGATCTCGCGATCGTCTGTGCATCGGCCGCCGTGCCGACGGCCGCCGTGTTCACCACCAACATGGCGGCGGCCGCACCCGTCCGGCTCTCCCGACGGCACCTCGCGACGTCGCCGACGGCCCGGGCCGTGGTTCTCAATTCCGGATGCGCCAACGCTGCGACGGGTGAGCGCGGCCGCGCGGTCGCCGAGTTGACGGTCAACCGGACGGCGGAACTCCTCGACTGCTCACCCGAAGACGTCCTCGTCTGCTCGACCGGCATGATCGGACCGCACCTCGCTCCCGAGGCGATGACGGCCGGTGTCGCAGCCGCCGTCGAGAGTCTCGCCGGCGATGGAGCCTCCGCCACGGCGGCCGCCCGGGCGATCATGACGACCGACACGGTGCCGAAAGAGGTCGTCGTCCGAGCCGACGGGTTCACCGTCGGCGGGATGGCGAAGGGTGCCGGGATGATCCGTCCCGACATGGCGACCATGCTCGTGGTTCTGACGACGGATGCGGTCGCCGAGCCGGGCGTTCTCGAGGAGGCTCTCCGGATCGCCGTCGACTACTCGTTTCACGCCCTCAACGTCGATGGATGCCCGTCGACGAACGACTCGGTCATCGTGATGGCGTCCGGAGCGTCCGGGTTCGCTCCCGAACCGGAGGATCTGGCCGCCGCCCTCAGCGGGGCGGCGGTGGACCTGGCGCGGAAGATCGCGGCGGACGCGGAGGGAGCCTCCCGTGTCGTGACGCTCGCCGTCACCGGTGCGATCGACGACGCGGCGGCGCGGAGCATCGGACGGTCCGTTGCCGACTCGATCCTCGTCCGGTCATCGTTCTACGGCGCGGATCCGAACTGGGGGAGGATCATCGGTGCGCTCGGCGAGGTCGGCGAAGAGGTCGACTTCAGCGACGTGTCGATCGCGTTCGCCGGGACCACCGTGGCGCGAGGGGGCGTCGGCGTCGACTTCGATGAGGACGCGGTGAGCCGGGCGATGGCCGGCGATTTCGGAGTCACGATCAGCGTCGGCGTCGGTCCGGGTACCGCCCGGGTCTTCACCACCGATCTCACGCCCGATTACGTGCGATTCAACTCGGAGCGGTCATGAGCACGGGACACACCGCCCCCGATACGGGGAAGTCGAGGATCGCCAAGACCATGGGGAAGGCTCGCATCTTCTCCGAGTCCCTCCCGTTCATCAAGGCGTACCGGGACACGATCGTCGTCATCAAGTACGGCGGGTCGGCGATGGTCGACGACGGGCTGCGGAGCAGCTTCGCCGATGACGTCGCGATGCTCCACTACGTCGGCATCAAACCGGTCATCGTGCACGGGGGAGGTCCCCGGATCAGCGAAGCCATGCATCAGCGGGGGGTAGAGCCGCAGTGGCTGGAAGGCCTGAGGGTGACCGACGCCGAGACGATGCGTGTCGTCCAGGCCACGCTCGCAGGCGAGATCAACCCCGACATCGTCCGGCTCGTGAACACTCACGGCTCGGTCGCCACCGGCGTCAACGGACTCGACGGGAACCTGTTCGTCGCCAGGCCGCGAGACGAGCGGCTCGGATTCGTCGGCGAGATCACCCAGGTGAACCCCGGGATCGTGTCGAGCTTGCTGGGCCAGGGTTTCGTGCCGGTGGTGGCCCCCATCGCACGAGGCGAGGATGGAGAGGTGTACAACGTGAACGCGGACACCGCCGCGGGAGCGCTCGCGAGCGCGCTCGGAGCGAAGAAGCTCGTGTACCTGACGGACGTCGAAGGCTTGTACCGGGTGTTCGGGCGTGAGGACTCGCTCATCTCGCGGTCGACGGAGGAGGGGATCAAGGAACTTCTCGCCTCCGGCACGGTCACGGCCGGCATGCTCCCGAAGCTCGAGTCGTGTGTGCGGGCGATCGACGAAGGGGTCGAGCGTGTCCACATCCTCGACGGCCGGGTCCAGCACGCCGTCCTCCTCGAAGTGTTCACACCGGAAGGGATCGGAACGATGATCACGAAGGAGCCCGTGCCGTGAGCACCTCTGAAGCACGAAGACGTCTCGTCACCCGGTTGGTGACGACCCGGTCGATCGAGAGCCAGGCCCAACTTCGCCGTCTTCTCGAGCATGCGGGTCACGACGTGACGCAAGCCACGATATCGCGGGATCTCGAAGCGATCGGCGCCGCCAAAGTGAGGGACGGCGACACCGTCCGGTATCAGATCCAGGACCCGGCAGAGATCAGGAGAGCGCGATCGGCGCTGAGATCCACGGTGAACGAGTTCGTCGAGTCGGTCACTTCGACCGGTTCCCTCGTCGTGCTGCGCGTGCCGCCGGGTGCTGCGCACCTCGTGGCGGGCCGGGTCGATGCGGCAGGGATGACGGGCGTCCTCGGAACGGTTGCCGGCGACGACACCGTGTTCATCGCAGTCGACGAGACCATTGGAGCGGTGGCGGTGGCCGCCGAGATTGAAGGAGCATGACATGAAGAAGGGCATCAAGAAGGTCGTCCTCGCATACAGCGGAGGGCTCGACACGTCGATCATCCTCCGGTGGATCATCGAGGAGTACGGGGCGGAGGTCATCACCTACACGGCGGACGTCGGCCAGGGGGCCGAGGCCGACGAGGCGCACGAGAAGGCGATGGCGACCGGTGCCGTCGAGGCGATCACCGAGGATCTCAAGGCGGAGTTCGTGGAGGACTACGTCTTCCCGGCGGTGCGCTCGAGCGCCCTGTACGAGGGGTACTACCTGATGGGCACGTCCCTCGCCCGGCCCGTCATCTCGAAGGGGCTCGTGCAGGTGGCCGAAGAGTACGGAGCGGACGCCATCTCTCACGGTGCGACGGGGAAGGGGAACGACCAGGTCCGGTTCGAACTGTCCGCCTACGCACTCAAGCCCGACATCAAGGTCGTCGCACCATGGCGCGAATGGAACATGAAGGGACGAGCCGACCTCGAGGCGTACGCGAAGAGGTTCGGCATCCCGGTTCCGACGACACCCGAGATGCCCTACTCGATGGATGCCAACCTGTTGCACATCTCCTACGAGGGTGGTGTCCTGGAAGATCCATGGGCGGGGCCTCCCCACGGCATGTTCCGGATGACGGTCGACCCCGAGGACGCTCCCGACGAGCCCG
>JAOZRW010000006.1:76328-89526 GCA_029939995.1 Acidimicrobiia bacterium
ACGAGCCCGAGGTGGTCACGGTCGGGTTCCGGGCGGGGAACCCGGTTTCGGTGAACGGCGTCGAGATGGCTCCGGTGGATCTGCTGACCACCCTCAACGAACTGGGAGGCAAGCACGGAGTCGGCCGCGTCGACATCGTCGAGAACCGGTTCGTCGGCATGAAGAGCCGCGGCGTCTACGAGACGCCCGGCGGAACGATCCTCTATCACGCCCACCGGGCCGTCGAGTCGCTGACGCTCGACCGCGAAGTAGCGCACCTCCGGGACGAACTGTCGCTTCGGTACGCCGAGATGGTCTACAACGGCTTCTGGTTCTCACCGGAGCGCGAAGCCCTCCAGGCCTTCATGGACGACGTGCAATCCCGCGTGACCGGCGAGGCCCGGCTCCGTCTGTACAAGGGGCAGGTCGTCATCGAGGGCCGTCGGTCCGGAAGCCACGATCTCTACGACGAGGCCACCGTCACGTTCGAAGCGGACGACGTGTACAACCAGGCGGACGCCGACGGGTTCATCCGGCTGCAGAGCCTGAGGCTCAGGACGTTCGCCGAGAAGCGCATGGGAGAGGGCGAGTGACACTCTGGGGTGGGAGGTTCTCTTCCGGACCGGATGAGACGCTCTGGCGCTTCACGACGGACCCGTCCGACCGGCGCCTCCTCGTCGACGACGTCACGGGATCTCTGGCTCATGTGGCCATGCTCGGCGAGGTGGGGTTGCTCTCGGACGAGGCCGTCGGACGGATCGAGGAGGGTATCGAGCGGATCCTCGAGGAGGCGCACGCCGGACGGTTCGAGTTCCGGGACACGGATGAGGACGTCCACACGGCGGTCGAGCGGCGTCTCGGAGAGTTGATCGGAGACGACGCCGGGCGGCTCCACACCGGCCGGTCGCGCAACGACCAGATCGCTCTCGATCTGCGGCTCTATCTCCGCCGTGCGGTCGACCATCGCGTCGAGCAGATCCAACACCTCGTGCGGGTGCTCGTCGATCGGGCCGACGCGGCCGGCGACACCGTCGTTGCTTCCTACACGCATCTCCAGCAAGCCCAGGCGATCCCGTTCGCACACCACCTGCTCGCGTACGCCTGGATGCTGTTGCGCGACGCCGATCGTTTCGCCGAAGCGAGGGAACGGATCGACGTGTCCCCGCTGGGTGCCGGCGCTTCCGCCGGATCCGCTCTTCCCCTCGATCCGGCACTCGTGGCCGCCCGGCTGGGCTTCCACGCGAGCTTCGGGAACTCCCTCGACGCCGTGTCCTCACGGGACTTCGCATCTGAGTACGTGTTCTGCGGCGTGCAGACGATGACCCATCTGTCGCGCCTGTCCGAGGAACTGGTCCTCTGGTCGACGGCCGAGTTCGGCTGGGCCGAGTACGCCGACGCGTACACGACGGGCTCGTCGGCGCTTCCGCACAAGAAGAACCCGGACATCGCCGAACTCGCACGCGGCAAGACGGCGACCGTCATCGGTGATCTGACCGGACTGCTCGCACTCCAGAAGGGACTCCCCCTCTCGTACAACCGGGATCTCCAGGAAGACAAGCGAGCCGTCTTCCACACCGACGATGTGCTGACCACGGCCCTGTCGGCGCTCACCGGCATGATCGAGACCGCCCACTTCGATCCGCCATCTCCTTCGTCGTGGGTCGTGGCACTGGATCTGGCCGAGGCGCTCGTTGCACGGGGAGTTCCGTTCCGCGAGGCCCACCGGGCCGTCGGTGAACTGGTGGCACGGTTGAAAGCGGAGGGGAGGGACTTCACGACGGTGACGGCCGGCGAACTGGAGGGCACCCACCCGAGGCTCATCCCGGAGGATCTCGATCTCCTCGACCCGAAGGGCTCCGTCGCCGCGAGGCGGTCGCCGCGAGGCGGTTCGTTCACGTCCGTTGCCGAACAGATCGAAGAGCTCCGAGGGATGCTGCCCGCTTGATCCGCCCCGTGTGGCGACCTCCGGGTCGTGCTCAGGCCGCCTTCATGACGATCTGGTTCTCGCACAGCGTGCAGGCGGGGTTCGGGCAGCGGTCGACGACGGTGGCCGTCAACCCGGCCGCTGCGAACCAGGACTCGAGCTCGGCGTCCGTCATGCGGATGATGGGTCGTGTTTCGATCATGGCGACACCGTATCGAACGGGTGTGACGGAAACGGTCTGTCGCGGGCGCAGATTGGATTGATGGCTTTCCGATGTCCTAGCATCGCGTCATGGAACTCAAGCGATACTCAGATGCAGCCCCGTTCGAATTCGGCGACTTCATCGTCCGGGAGCTCTCTCCCGCGGCGTTCACCGTGGGGTCGGTCGCGGAGATCATCGTCCCGATCGGTGCCGAGCGCGATGCGAGGGTCTCGGAGAAGACCCACCGGATGTACACGGTCGTGGCCGGAGACATCGAATTCCGCGTGGCGGGAGAGACCGTTCGATGCGGCCCCGGCGACACGATTCACATCGCCGCCGGAGAGGAGTACGGATTCCACAACGGCGGCTACGAAGAGGGCCGGCTCCTGCTCGTGAGGGTCCCCGGGCCGTCACGACCGGAGCGCTACTGATGGCTCGCATGACCCGGGAATACGCCGGATCGGGTTCTCCCTACGAGGACCGGTACGGGTTCTCTCGTGGCGTACGGATCGGCGACCGGATCGAGGTCGCGGGAACGGCCCCGATTCCGCCGCCGGGCAAGACCCTCGCGTCTTCCGCGTATGAGCAGATGCTGCGGTGCGGAGAGATCGCGATCGGCGCGATCGAGAGCCTCGGTGGGACGGCGCGCGATGTCGTTCGGACCCGCATGTTCATCACCGATCCGGAATATGCCGACGAGATCGGGCGGGCACATCGCGAGGTGTTCGGAGCGGCGGCTCCTGCAGCGACGATGGTCGTCGTGGCCGCCCTCCTCGAACCCGGCTGGAAGGTCGAGATCGAAGTGGAAGCCGTCGTCTCGACCTGAGAGCGATCCCGGTTCAACCGGTGACGAGATCGAAACCCTCGTCACGCCAACCCTCGACGCCGCCGATCAGCTTCTTGAAGGGGCGTCCCAGTTTCGCCAGACGCACCGCCGCCTTCTCCGTCGCGTTGCAGTGGGGCCCCGCGCAGTAGATGACGAACAGGGTGTCGTCGGGGTACTCGGCGAGATTGCGCTCGACCATCCTGCCGTACGGCAAGTTGACGGCTCCAGGGATGTGCTCCTTCTCGAACGGACCGGGCCCGCGCACGTCGACGAGAACGAAGTCCTGCGTCCCGTTCGTCATCGCCTCATGCACGTCCCAGCAGTCGGCTTCGAAACGAAGCAGTGCAGAGAAATGGGCGAGCGCCTCTTCTGGGCTGGCCGCGGGAACCTCCGTGATCGCAGAGCCGCGATGTTTCAGATTGGGCATGTGCCTCCTCGGGTGCGTCGATGCTAGTGCTGTGGCCGGGACCATTTCGGCGACACGGAACCAATGAGTTGCGAGTCGCGGCGATGCGATCTACAGTCGCTCCGACCGCACAGGAGACACGGAACGATGACGCACAAGGGACGATTCTGTTGAGAGTCGAGCGCATCGATAGTTCCCCCGCCCGGGCCCCGATTTTGGGGCCTCTTTTTTTTGGGCATCGCCTTCCGGGGATCCCCACATGACTACGATCCGCCTCCCCGGTCTCGTCGATGTCCACGTGCACATGCGTCAGCCCGGCGGCGAGCACAAGGAGACCTGGGCGACCGGCACCGCAGCGGCGCTTGCCGGGGGAATCGGCACCGTTCTCGCCATGCCCAACACCTCACCGGCGATCGTCGACGAGGCGAGCCTCGATGTCGCCTTGCGGTTGGCGGCCGGCGGGGCTCGGTGCGACTTCGGGCACTACGTGGGCGCCGGCCCCGACAACGCCGAGGCGATTGCCACCCTGGCCGGTCGGGCGGTCGGCCTCAAAATGTACCTGGGGCAGACGTTCGGCGACCTCCGACTCGACGACATCTCGACGTGGGAAACCCACCTCGAGGCGTGGCCCGAGGACGGCGTGATCGCGGTGCATGCCGAGGGCTCCACCCTGAAGACGATCATCGAACTGGCCGACTCGATCGGCCGTTCGATCCACATCTGCCACGTCGCCGGAGCCGACGACATCGGGCACATCGCCGTCGCCAAGGAACGGGGAGTTGACATCACGTGCGAGGCGGCGCCGCATCACCTGTTCCTGGACCGGACCACCGACCTGCCGCCGGGTCGCGCGGAAGTGAGACCCCGACTGGGAACCCCGGAAGATCGGCGTGCTCTGTGGGAGCACCTCGACGTGATCGATTGCTTCGCCACCGACCATGCACCGCACACGCTCGAAGAGAAAGATGGAGATGATCCCCCACCAGGATTCCCCGGTGTGGAGACGATGCTCCCCCTGCTGCTCACCGCGACGCATCGCGGCCTGCTCGATCTGGACGACATCGTCTCCCGCCTTCATCACCGCCCGGTCGACATGTTCGGATTGCCGGTGGACGAAGACAGTTGGGTGGAGGTGGATGTGGACGCGAGCTACGAGATTCCGACATCGGGCCAGAGCCGCAGCGGGTGGACTCCGTTCGCCGGAATGTCCGTGCGGGGGAGGGTCGATCGGGTGGCGATTCGGGGCGAGGTCGCATACGAACACGGAGGAGTTGTCGCGGCAGCCGGAACCGGCCGCGACGTGAGAAGGGAAGGGAGCAGGAGACCATGACAACGATCCAGCAGACGGAGGAGGCGGAGGGTACGCGCATGCCATTCGGAGACCGACGCGACTCGCCCTTCTACCGGAGGGACATCGTGTCGGTGCTCCAGTTTTCGGATGACGATCTGGCGTACATCTTCGACGTTGCTCACGAGATGCGGGAGATGGTGGCCCGCGTCGGTGCGTTCGACCTGCTCAAGGGCAAGCTGCTCGCCAATCTGTTCTACGAGCCGTCCACCAGAACCTCGTCGTCCTTCACCGCGGCGATGGAGAGGCTCGGCGGCAGTGTCATTCCCATCAACGAGGTGACATACTCCTCCGTGTCGAAGGGGGAGTCGCTGCCCGACACGGTGCGCTCGCTGGAGGCGTACGCGGACGTGATCGTGCTGCGCCACCCGGAGCAGGGAGCCAGCGCGCTCGCCGCCCGGTACACGACCAAGCCGATCATCAACGCCGGTGACGGGGTCGGTGAACACCCCACCCAGGCGCTGCTCGATCTGTTCACGATCATCGAGGAGTTGGGCGATCCACAGGGTCTGACCATCACCATGGTTGGTGACCTCAAGTACGGCAGGACGGTTCACTCGCTTGCGCGGCTACTGGCTCGCTACGACGTGACTCTCAACTACGTGTCTCCCGACATCCTCCGGATGCCGGAAACGATCACCGCCGAGTTGGGTGAGATGGGGGTCGTCCAGACGGCCCACGACGATCTCGATCAGGTCATCGGAGACAGCGACGTCGTCTATGTGACCAGGGTGCAGAAGGAGCGCTTCGAGAACCCGTCGGACTACGAGACCGTGTCCGGCGCTTATGTGATTGCCCCGGAGACGATGCGACTAGCGAAGGAACGGATGGTGCTCATGCACCCGCTGCCGCGTGTGAACGAGATCAGTATCGATGTGGATGACGACCCCCGGGCGGCGTACTTCAGGCAGATGGAGTACGGGATGTATGTGCGGATGGCGTTGCTCGCGTTGGTTCTCGGCAAGGCATGAAACCGGGGTTCATCTCCCGGCTCGAAGCCAGGGTCGCTGCCACCGGCTCGCTCTTGTGCGTCGGGCTCGACCCCCGGGTGACGTCACCACTTCGCGCTCGACAGCACTGCCTGGAAGTCATCGAGGCCACCCGCCGGCACGCCGTCGCTTTCAAGCCCAACACCGCCTTCTTCGAGGAGCTTGGGCCTTCCGGGATGGAAGTGTTGGCGGAAGTGGTCGCTGCGATTCCGGAGGAGATCCCGGTGTTGCTCGATGCCAAGCGAGGTGACATCTCGACGACGGCCGCTGCTTATGCCACAGCCGTGTTCGATCGGATCGGGGCCGGTGCCGTCACGGTGAGTCCGTACCTGGGCCGGGACTCGATCGAGCCCTTCCTCGAACATGAGGGCAGGGCGGTGTTCGTTCTGTGCCGCACCTCGAATCCGGGCGGTTCCGACTTCCAGGAACGTCGGTTGGCGCCGGGGGGAACGACTCTCTACGAGGAGGTGGCGCGGACCTCGATTCGATGGGCCGGCCCGGACCGACTGGGGTTGGTTGTCGGAGCAACGATGCCCGAAGCGGTGGCACGGGTTCGTGCGGTCGCTCCGGATCATTGGATCCTGGCTCCGGGAGTTGGCCCCCAAGGGGGGTCGCTGCAGGAGACGCTCGCCGCCGGGCTCCGTCCCGACGGCATGGGCGTGCTGCTCCCGGTGTCGCGAGCCATCGCCGGCGCCCCGGATCGGGCCGCTGCCGCAGCAGAATTCTGCGCGGCCGTGACAGGGGTCCGTGGAACCGCAGGCGCGGCTCCTGCGGCGCCGTCGGACACCCTGGCCGTCGACTTGTTCGATGCGGGGTGCGTCCGCTTCGGTGACTTCGAACTGAAGTCGGGGCGGCGATCGCCGATCTATCTCGATCTACGGAATCTCGCCGGCCACCCGGACCTGATGCGCCGGATCGCTCGCCGCTACCTGCCGCTCCTGGGGAGAGCGGTGCCCCTCTCCGACTCGGCCCCCTCTTCGACCTCTCAACACGACGCCGGGGACGCCTTCGCGCGGCTTGCAGGGGTTCCTCTGGCGGGGCTTCCGATCGCTACCGCCGTGTCTCTCGAGTCGGGTATCCCCATGGTGTACCCCCGATCCGGCGTCAAGACTCACGGGACCAGGGCTGCGATCGAAGGACCGTTCCGGCGCGGCGAGCGAGTGGTCGTCATCGACGATGTCGCCACCAGCGGGATCAGCGTGCTCGACGCCGTGGAGCGGCTGCGTGGAGCCGGGCTGGACGTCGGCGTCGCCGTGGTTCTGATCGATCGGGGCGGTCGAGCTGCAGAAGCGCTGGCGGATGAGGGAGTTGAGTTGCGGGCCGTGACGGGTCTCGGGGACATCGTTGAATCCCTGTGTACCGGCGGCCGGATCACCGACACCGAAGCCGACCGGGTGCGGGAGTTCCTCCGTGCCTGATCTGTACCGGCTGCTGCGCGGCATCGGTTTTCGGATCGACCCGGAGCGAGCGCACTCGATCGCGCTGAAGGCGCATCGTTTAGGGGGGCACCTCCACCGCCGCGCGACGTCGCGTCCGATCACCGTGATGGGCATCGAGTTCCCCAACCGGGTGGGCCTTGCAGCGGGCTACGACAAGGACGCCGAGGCATGGCGCGGGCTTGCCGGTATCGGTTTCGGTCATATCGAAATCGGCACCGTGACCCTTCGTCCGCAACCCGGCAACCCGCGGCCGCGGATCTTCCGTCTCCCCCATCACCGGGCGTTGATCAACCGGATGGGATTCCCCAGCGCCGGAGCAGAGGTAGTGGCGGAGCGGATCGGCGGGGACCGTCCACGCGGTGTCGTGCTCGGTGTCTCTATCGGCCCCAACGGATTCAGCGATCCAGACCAGGCGGCGGAGGACTACGAACACCTGGTCGACCGGTTCGTTCCGCTCGCCGACTACCTGGCGATCAACGTGAGTTCGCCCAACACGCCGGGTTTGCGGACGCTCCAGTCCGGTGACGATATGGCGAAGCTGTTGGGGCGGATCGTCGACCGGCGAACGAGAACCGTCCATTCGGACACCTCTCCCACCGCCGGTACGCCAATCGTCGTCAAGCTGTCACCGGACATCCCGCGAGACGAACTGCCGGCGACGGTCGCTGCGATCGAGAACGCCGGGTGCGACGGGATCATCGTCGCCAACACCACGATCGGTCGTCCCGGCGTGGCCTCCTCCGAGACCGGCGGTCTCAGCGGCGCTCCGCTGCGAGCAGCCGCACTGGACATGCTCCAGAGGGTTCGATCCCTCACTGCGCTTCCCCTCATCGCGTCCGGCGGGATCATGACGGTCGATGACGCCCGGCAACGACTCGACGCCGGTGCGGCCCTGGTGCAGGTCTATACCGGATTCGTATACGCGGGACCGCAACTCGTCACGGCGATCGTGCGCTCGTCGGTCGCCCCCGGCGAACGGGGTCAGTGAGCGAGCGGCACCACGTATCTCCAGATGACGAGGAAGTGCAACGACGTCGCAGAGACGGTCAGCACGTGGAACAACTCGTGATAGGAGAAGACTCGCGGCCACAGTCGGGGCCGGTTCGTGACGAGGAAGACCATCCCGATCGTGTAGAGGATCCCGCCTGCGAGCACGAGACCCACGGGAAGCCATCCCAACTGCTGGATCATCGGCCAGAAGAGGAAGATGGCGGTCCATCCGAGGATCGTCGATATCATGACGGAGATCCATCCCGGGACCTTGGGGAAGAACCCCTTCTGAACGGCCCCTGCGATCGTGATGCCCCACACCATTCCGAGGACGATCCACCTCCACGGAGAGTGGAGGACGAGAGCGGCGATCGGTGTGTAGGTTCCGGCGATGAGGACGTAGATCATCGAGTGATCCATGCGCTGCATTCGCTTCTTCCACCGTTCTCTCCAGGGGATCGTGTGGTAGAGCGAACTGGTCGTGTAGAGGGCCATGACCGAGAGCCCGAAGACGAGCACGGCGATACGGCGGGGCCAGGTCGGTGCGTGGAACAGCAGGAGGACGGTGCCGATCAAGCCGGCGACGGCGGCGCTTCCGTGGAGGAACCCGCGCACCGGGTTCTGCATCTTCCCGAGTGTCCACCTGGGGACGGGGAGGTTCATCTTCGAGAGACTACCGAGCTCTCGATGGAACTCAACCGAAACAACAGTCAGGACTTTCGCGTGCGCTTCACCCCGGCGGCCGCCAGGACGCTCGCCGGCACGCCGGCTTCACGCCATGCCGCCCAACTGATTCCCTTGCGCTCCGAGTAGGACGATGCGTACCTGACGAACCCGGCTTCGAGGGCCTCCATGTCCACGGTGGCTGTCATGTCGTCGAGCGCCGCCTGGGCGTCGAGCCGCGCCTGGATCAGGTCCACACGGGCGAGCGGATCGGCCTCGGAGCGCTTCCGTGCGTCCAGCGCCTCGATCTTGGCCTCGAGTGCCTCCGGGGTGACGGGGCGGCCGCGGCGCTTGGGGACGGAGATCGCTGCGAGATACGACTTGATCGCCTTGGATTCCCGGCGCCCCCGGGCGAGAGCGGCCTTGTGTTCGTCTGTCATCGTCACTGGTGTGACTCCCTTCTCCCCCGTGTTGTCCCATGTTGCCACGACCGGGAACGGAGCGGGCATCGAATCCGGCCCTCTACTATGGGAGTGCATGGGATTCAGCGAGACCGCCACCCGACCGCTCTACCGGTTCTACGAGAACCGGCTCCTGTCCGACCTCGATCGGAGCCGGCTCCCGAAGCACATCGGCGTCATTCACGACGGGCACCGCCGCTACGCCAGGAGCGAAGGCCTGCCCGACTATCAGGCGTCGTACCGGGTGGGCATGGCGAAGTTCGTCGAGTTCCTCTACTGGTCCGACGACCTCGAGATCCCCGCGGTCACGTGCTGGCTGCTGTCCAAGGAGAACCTGGAGCGGCCCGACGAGGAGTTGCTGCCGTACTACGAGGTGCTGATGGAACTCTTCGACGAGATCCCGAACGCTTTGAGCGATCGGGACGTCGGCGTGCGGTTCATCGGCAGTCTCGACCTGTTGCCGGAGGATCTACGGGCTTCGGCGAAACGGCTCGAGGAGCGGATGCCGAACGGCCATCGCCGGGTGACGATCGCTCTCGCATACGGCGGGAGGCAGGAGATCGTCGATGCGGTGAAGGATCTCGTGGCGAAGCTGTCGGCCGACGGGACGGACGATCTCGTGGAACGCATCGACGCCGACGGCATCGCTTCGAATCTCTACACGTCGGATCTTCCCGATCCCGATCTCGTGATCCGCACTTCCGGGGAGGCACGCCTCTCCGGGTTCCTGCTCTGGCAGTCGGCCTACGCCGAGTACGCGTTCGTGGACGTGTACTGGCCGGCGTTCCGCCGCATCGACTTCCTTCGCGCTCTACGGGACTTCACCAGGAGAACCCGCCGGTACGGCAAGTAGCGCTACCTCGTACGGAGGTCTTCGGCGAGGTGCTCGCGGTCGTTGAACGTGCGGAGCGACCAGACGTGTTCCCCGGCCATCGGGATCGCCCGGAGCCGCGCGAACGAAGCGTGGTAGAGAATGAACCGCTCCCACTCCCACGGCGTCGGGTCGAGGCCGAGGAGGAAGGCGAGGGCGACCGCGTTCGTTCCGCCGTGGGCGACGATCGCGATGCGACGATCGTCGTTGGTGCCGTGCCACAGTTGATCACCCATCGTCGGGGGAGCCATGCCGCGCTCGGTCAGGATGCGGCTGAAGGCGCCGATGATCCGGTTGTGGAAGTCGCGGAAGGACTCGCCCCCCGGAAGCCCGTCCCACCACTCATCGATGGAGCGATGCTGGGCTGAGGCGAACACGTCGGCGACGACCTGCGCCGGCTGGCCGGTCCAGTCGGGGACGCCGATCTCGATGATGTCGTCGATCGTGGTCGGTGTGAGACCGAGCGCTTCGGCGATGGGGGCGGCCGTCTGCTGCGAGCGGACGGCCGGTGAGACGATGATCTCCGAGAACGCTCGCCCGTCCCGACGGAGACGATCCGCTGCGAGACGGGCCTGCTCATGTCCGAGTTCGGTCAACGGTGCGTCGGGCTGTGCGACGCCGTCGACGACCCAGGCGGGTTGGCCGTGGCGGATGAAGAGGAGTTCCATGATGCGGAAGATAGGGCGACTGCGGACGGAGTGTGCAACCCGAAACTACCCCGGACGAGCCGAAGACCGCCTTGCGGCGGTCTTCGGCTCGGGCTTAGACGGGAGGTAGGAAGGCATCCTGTCTGATTAACGTATCGGCCGGCCCCGGACATTCCTTGAGCGATTTCCTGGATTTCTTCCCGGGCCGCAGAACCGGCGGTGAAAGGCGCCGTCGGGGCCTATGTTGATGGCGTACGATTACACGACCCGGGGGTCGAAGGATGAACCTGCTTCGCGTCGATCGATCACCGATCCGGCTGTTCCTCTTCGGCCTCGTCGGACTGCTCATGATGATCGGCGCCGTGGACGTCATGTGGGGGCACTGGCTCTCCACCCCGCCCGACACGTACAACGACGAGATCACGTCCAAGGGCAGGAACCAGCGGAGATCCGACTACGTGTGGGGAGCGTTCCTCCTCGTCGGCGGTGCGGGTGCGTTCGGGTTCGCCGTCGCATCGCTGATCCGGCGGACGCCCGTCCTCGTGTTGCGTGAGGACGGAATGACGCTGAGCATCGGACCTCCGGGGGAAGAGCCGGTGTTCGTGCCGTGGAATGCGATCGAGTCGGTCCAATGTGCGGCCGAGACGGATCCGGACGGCGGATCGGATCGAGACGTGCTCGTGATCGATCTCCGTGACCCCTCCGGCCTGCCGGCCGAGCCGTGGGGGGCGTCCTGGGACGGGAACCGGCTCGTCGTCGACGCGGTCGGGTGGGAGACGCCGATCGAAGAAGTCAGTATCCATGCGGAGACGGCGATCGAGCACGCGCGACGTCTCGATCGTGAGGAGGTCCTTGATGACGACTGATCTCAAGATCGGTGCCCACGTACCGGCCGCCGATCCTCTCGGGGAGGCGAAGGCGCGTGACGCCGAGGTGATCCAGATCTTCGTGTCGAACCCGCAGCAGTGGAAGAAGCCGATTCCCCGGGCCGACGCCGAAGAGCTCCGTGCATCCGAGATCGACATCTACGTTCACGCCCCGTACCTCGTCAACCTCGCCTCGCCCAACAACCGCGTCCGGATCCCTTCGCGCAAGATGCTCGCCCAGACGGTCGAAGCGGCGGCCTGGATCGGAGCGAAGGGTGTCATCGTGCACGGCGGCAGCGTCGGTGCCGATGAGGACGTCGACGTCGGATTCGAACGGTGGGTCAAGGCCCTCGACTCGTTCGACGTCACGGTGCCGGTCCTCGTCGAGAACACGGCGGGCAAGGGCAACACCGTCATGCAGGACCTCGACAACTACGGGCCGCTCTGGGCAGCGATCGGGGACTTCAACGTCGGGGTCTGCCTCGACACCTGTCACACGTGGGCGGCCGGCGCCGATCTGGAGACGGCGGTCGAACGGGTCACCGGCTACACCGGTGGCATCGCCCTCGTGCACGGGAACGACTCGAAGGATCCGTTCGGGAGTCACCGGGATCGCCACGCCAACCTCGGCAAGGGAGAGATTCCACCGGAGCTGATCCTCTCGACGATCCGGGAAGCGAATGCCCCGGTCGTCGTCGAGACGCCGGGCGGCGCCGAAGAGCAAGCCGCCGACATCGTCTGGCTTCGCGAGCACCTCTGAGCCGCCGCCTACCACCAATCGGCGAACGGTCGATCCGGAGCGGCACGTTGGGCCTTCGAGGATGCCCTCGCCGGGAACCACGCCAGTTCTCGCCCGGACCCGTCCCTGTTCGCCGCCGATCGTGCATGCACGCCGCGCAATCCCGACAGCTTCACCGCGGCGCCGATCGGCCGGCATACGCTCTGCGGGATCCCGGATCCGGTCGAGTCGACCGGGTACGTGACCGGGAGTCCGAGACGCTCGAGTCCGGCGTCGGTGACGGCGTCGGCGACGATCTGGTTCCTGGGGAGCGTGACCGTCACGAGGACGAACGGCGCGTCGAGGTCCTCCGGATCCACCGGCCAACCGGAGACCATGCGGGCTATCTGTGAACGGGCCGTGTCGACGTCTTCGTTGAGGTAGAGCGTGGGGAAGGAGTCCGGCGGGTTCCATCGTCCCCCGTGGTGTCGGGCGAACGAGGTGTCGAGCGGATCGTCCCAGTGCTCGTCCGCCACGCGAAACCACGACCGGCCGTCGACCAGGCGTTCCGGTAACGGGTCGATCACGGCTGGACGCGGCGGAGGTCGAACATCTCGGCGACGGCCTCGGCGACGGCCCGAGTGTCTCCGTCGCCGGCGAGGTCGAGAAGGGACCGTCCCCCGAGGTTCGGCGCGGGCCGCCGCACCACGGCGGGGATGCGTTCCCGCTTCACGTAGCGATCGAGGAGGTCGGTCGCTGAGGCGAGGTCGGCAACGGCGGCGCTTCTGGCTGCAGGGGGGCCGTTGCGGATCCACTTGGAGAACGCCTGCCGGGAAACGCCGAAGATGCGAGCCGCCGCGGCGTTGGAG
>JAOZRW010000093.1:0-420 GCA_029939995.1 Acidimicrobiia bacterium
AGGCGTTCGTCGAATACATCGGTGCGCTCGATGACAACACGATCGACCCTGAGGACATCCCGATGGGACGGATCGTGAACGTCCCCGTCCCCTAAGCATCCAAGACGTTGATGAGCGACAACGGCCCCGCAGGACCCGGATCCTGCGGGGCCGGTTCATTGCAGGACCAACAGGGCAGCTCTGATCTCGCCCGCCCAACACGGCGACACGCTGCCCCGAGCGACACCGTCCTATCCGGGTTTGCCCATCACCCGGCTCCCCGTTGGCCACGTCGCAGCGGCTCGTCACGTTTCGAAGCGCGCCGTAGTCGAGAGACGGGGATGGCCGCCCCGACGGAGCGGCCATCCCTGCTTCCGGCCTGATTGGTCTTTCAGGCCTTACTTGTCTTTCTTGAGCTTCAGACCGATGACCACCGGGTCG
>JAOZRW010000093.1:430-3318 GCA_029939995.1 Acidimicrobiia bacterium
CATGTACCCGTTGTCGTCCCAGTCGGGAAGATGCGGCTCGTCGGCGTTGATGTGCCACACGACCGCCTTCTTCACCTGCTTCGCCAACGACGGCGTCGCGAACGCATGGTCGAGGAGACCGCGTCCCACCCACGGGAAGGCGAACGATGCGAAGAAGTTGTACGAATACGGGTTCTTGTCGTACTTCGAGACGAGGTTCACGTACTCGGATTCGAAGGTCACGATCGGATCTTCTTGGAGATACGAGTTCATATCTCCGACGACGAGAACATCCGGATCGCCCGTCGCTTCGATGAGCGAGTCGACGAACTCCATCGTCGTCTCCGCCTGCCAGACACGCGTTCCGTTGCAGTTACCTTCGCCGTCGACGCCGTCCGGATCGCCGATCGATTCGCACGATGAGCCCTTCGACTTGAGATGGTTCACGACGATCGTGAACGTCCTGTCGTTCATCTCGAACGTCTGCGCCACCGGGGGGCGCCCGATCGGCTCCGTGGTGCCCGGTCGGATCGTGTCGAACGCGGGGTCCTCCATCGTCACAGGAGCACCAACCGGCGTGACCGACCCGCTGCGGTACACGATCTCGTTGCGGATCGGATACGCGTTGTAGTAGTCGAGCTCCCCGATCCACGTCCAGTCGCCGACCGCGTCGGCGGCGTTGAGCGCCGCTACGAGCGTCGTAATCGGCACGTCGTCCAGGTCGTTCTCGATCTCCTGGAGCGCGAGGATGTCGGCACCCGTGCCGAGCAGCTCCGCTACCAGCTTGTCCGTCTGCATCAGCAGCTCATCGGCTTCGTCTGCTCCCCGATCACCGAGAGTCGTCCAGTAGTTGAGGACGTTCGCGGAGGCAACGACGACGTTGCCGTTCACCTTCGGCGGTCCGGGACGCCGGTTCCGAGCCTTGATGGTGATCTCGTGCGACGGCTGGATCCGGTACTGGCCGAAGCCGTAGCCGACGCCGCCCATCACCTTCTCAACCTTGTCTCCGAGACGGATGGTGCCGCCCTCGGGGATGTACGGCGGCGGATCCGGGTACTTCCAGGTCGACCCGTCGTCGAGCAGGATGCTCTTCGCCATGTTCGACGCGGCGAGCCCCGCGGCAGAGCCGGGGGCGTACTGGTTCGTCGGCTGTTCGGCGACCCCGTCCTCTTTGAGCCAGATCTCACCGTACTTGAGGAGGTTGTACGTGTCGGTCACGGCGAACTTCTTCTGGAAGATCACGAACATGCCTTCGTACTGCTCGGTGTTCGCCGTGTACTGCTCGGTCTTGAGGTTCATGGGCTTGATCGTGCCCGTTCCGCAGAACTCGACCGAGCTCACGTATTCGATCTGGGTCTGGCCGTACTGCTCGTCGACCGTCCCGGTGACACGGATGTAGTCGCCCTCGGCGACCGCCTTGCGCCAGTCGGCGACGAAGATCCCATCCGAAGTTGCGGGGTTGCCGTCGCCGACGGGATCCTGGAGGAAGTATCCGCTCAGCTTCCCGTACGCCTGCAGATCGACGGTGACGATCCCCTCGGTCGTCACAATGTTGCCATGTTCCGGGCTCTCATACCCGTCACCCTGGATCTCATAGATCGGTGTGAACGCGGATCCGCATTCACTGTCTTCGGTGGCTCCGGCCGCTGCCACCGGTAGGAACGCCATGATCGCGACGAGCGATACGAACAGCGCGAAGCGTTTCTTCGCCATATTCCCTCCTCCTGTTGTGGGCCCAGACTCCATCGTAGCGACCCAACCCAGAGGGCGTGCCGGAGATTGCAGAGGCGTCACGCCGGGTGTGCCTCCGAGTGACCAGATGGGAGGGGCATCGATACCGACCCACGATTCGCCATGATCGGCCCGGACCGGACTGCCACTCCGAAGCCTCTGCTCCGGGAGCGTTCACCAGGCGTGCGCCGCTATCCTGCGTCCATGCCGTCAGCCACTTTCACCGAGACCATCGCCATCGACGCCGCCCCGGAGGACGTCTGGGACCGCCTTCAGGCACCCGACATCTGGGCCGCCGTCGGCCCCGTCCAGGAAGTCTGGGACCCCGAGATCACCGATGGTGTACTCGAGAGATTCCAGTGGTCAACGGACATCGGGGGCAAGGTGTACAAGGGTGTCGGAACGGCGACGGCCCACGACCGACCGGACCACTACCGCCTGCTCCTCGACACCTCGGAGATGTCGGGCGAGATCAACGTCGAGCTCTCAGGGGGGAACCCCGGCGGAACGCACGCCGTCGTGGCGATCGAGCTCCGCTCCAAGGGCCTGCTGTCGTCGATGTTCTTCCCGGCGATCAAGAACGCCATCGGCTCCGGCTTCCCGGACCAGGTCGCCGACATGGGCACCAAGCTCGGCGACTGACTAGTCACTTTCACCATTCTCCGTTGTGTCTTGCCCACTCTCGGTGGTTGCCGTACCTTTGATGCAAGCTTGGAACGGAGAGGCATGACCACCGCACACACACTGCAGCGTTCGATCGTCGTCGGGCTCGCCGCACTCGGTATCGCGTTCGCGCTCACCGGCACCGCCTCGGCAACGACCCCGTCGATTCCTGATGATGTCGTCGTCGTGTCCTCGACCGTGTTCGGATCGGGTGCGTTCACCATGACCGCGACCAACCTCGGTGACCTTCCCGCCGATCTCGACCTCGCTGCTCCCGGCACCGTCTCCGGCGTGACGGTCGACTTCGGGACGTTCGACGGACGGTGGATGATCGACGACCTCGGGATCGGTGCGACGGCGACGATGACGGGGCTGATCGCCTGGTAGGGCGCGCCGGAGTCTCGGCTCGTTACCGCCTCTCCGGAACTTCCCTCCTGATCCGCTCCGCGAAGCTTCGCTCCTGACCCCCTCCGCCGCCTACTGCGGCACCTCCCCCTGAGGGGGAGGAAGTCTTC
>JAOZRW010000048.1 GCA_029939995.1 Acidimicrobiia bacterium
CGTCTCCAGCCCTCGGTTCGGGGATGCATGCGCAACGAGTGACCGAGAAGCTCGCGGAGTCCGGTAGGTTGCACCCCGGAGGTGTCCGGACGCCTGGTGGGTCCCCCGGTCTTCAAAACCGGTGAGGGTGCGAGAGTGCCCTGGCGGGTTCGATTCCCGTCCACCTCCGCCATCGACGGCGCAGCCGCGCTCGAACCGGCACGAGCGATGCCGATGAAGATCGAAACGAGACGGTGTGACGAGCAGATCCGAATCCAGATCCGGCGGGCCGCCCCCTCCCTGGCCCGATGGGCATCCGGACGTCATCCCGACCGGAACGCCGCGCGGATGGAAGCGGGCACGTCTCGCGATCGACGGAGACGTGCACATCGCCGCGCTGTACTCGGACGAGAGAGCGGACCTCTGGTCGGTGACCGGCGTTGCGTTCTGCCACATGGGCGGAGATCCGTTCGAACCGGGACATCTCCAGCACTGCAGCTGTGGGCTCAGGGTCTGGGACTCGCGAACCAAACTGGACCGCGACCTCTCGTGCGGTGTCGCAGCGTCGGTCTATCCGGTCGCCGTCCTGTGCGCCGTCGAATGGCATCCGCCGAGCGTGCAGGAGCCCCGATGCCGTCGCGTGGCGGCCGCAACCCTCCTCGGTGTGTCCGTGCGCAACTACTGTCTCCGCTGCGCCCGGAGGGGTGTGCGGGGCTTCGTCAACGGGAGGGCGATCGGCCGGACGACCCACGAACTGTGGGGAGTGTGCGAGCGATGTGCAGACGAGACCTGGATCACGATCGATGAGGCGTCTGCGAGCCTGGGCGTGCCGATCGTCGTCGACCCCTGGCTCCCCTGACGGGTCCGGTCCCGGCGCCGGTGATGACTACGATCCTGGCCATGGATGGACAACCCCTCATACCGTCGCTGCGCGATGCCGACCTCACGCGCCGCCTCCCGAAACGTGAAGCTCTCCAACGCCTCAAGACGGCCCAGACCCGGATGGTCCAACTCCGCCTCCAACTCGGGGGGAAGCTCGGAAGCGGCGAACTGGGCCCGCCGGTCTGCTTCGTCTTCGAGGGCTGGGACGCATCGGGTAAGGGCGGAGCCATCAAGCGACTCGTCACGCCGATGGATCCCCGCCACGTCCGGGTCATCACCATCGCCGCGCCTACGGAGGACGAACTCCGTCACCACTGGCTCCAGCGCTTCTGGCCTCATCTCCCCGGATGGGGAGGTGTCGCGGTCCTCGACCGGTCCTGGTACGGCCGGGTGCTCGTTGAGCGGGTCGAGGGTTTCGCAGAGGTCGAGCAGTGGCGTCGTGCCTACACCGAGATCATCGACTTCGAGCGCACGCTCGTCGCGGAAGGCATGGTGTTCGCGAAGTTCTGGATGCACGTCTCATCCGAGGAACAGCTCCGAAGGTTCGAGGAACGCAAGATCAACCCGTTGAAACAGTGGAAGCTGACCGACGAGGACTGGCGGAACCGGGACAAGCGTGTCCAGTACGAGATCGCCGTCGAGGAGATGCTGGCCCGCACGTCCTGGGACCGGGCTCCCTGGTTCGTCGTTCCCGGCGAATCGAAGCGGCTGGCGCGCGTCGAAGTCCTCGAGACCGCCATCGCCGTCATCGAAGCGGGCATGCGGCTCCACGGGATGGAACCCGTGCCGCCGCTCGCCGTCGGTGCCAAGTAGCCGGAGACTCCTCCGGTCTACTTCTCGTACAGCTTCTCGATGTCGTCGCCGTACTTCGCCATCACCGCGCGGCGCTTGACCTTCAGGCTCGGCGTGAGGAGGCCGTTCTCCGGGGCGAACTCTTCCGGTTCGAGGACGAACCCGCGGACCTTCTCGTAGCCCTTGATGTCCGACGAGCGTCGATCGATCTCGCGCTGGAACAGATCGGTCAACTCCTCACTCTGGAGGAGCGCATCCGTCGAGAGGTCGGCGAGCCCATGCTCCTCCGCCCACTTCGTCACCGCTTCCATGTCGGGGACGATGACGGCCACATTGTACGGGCGTTGCTCCCCGTAGACCATGACGTTCGAGACGTACCCCGAGAGCTGGATCTGTTCCTCGATCGGACCCGGCACCACGTACTTGCCGTTCTCCAGCTTGTACTGCTCTTTGATACGGCCCCTGATGAAGATGAACCCGTCCTCGTCCTTGTATCCGAGATCGCCGGAGCGGAAGCCGTGGTCGGCCGTGAAGACCTTCTCGTTCTCTTCCGGCAGGTTGTAGTAGCCGAGCATGACGTTCGGACCGTGGATGACGATCTCGCCGATCTCGGGATCGCCCGTCACATCGGTGTCGATGTCGATGCGGACCCCGGGTATCTCCCGACCGACCGAGCCGAGACGCCGGCTCCCCGGCCAGTTCCCGCTCGAGACGGGGGAGGTCTCGGTGAGGCCGTAGCCCTCGTAGACCGTCATCCCGAGTGCCGAGATGAACTCCGCTACCTCGACGTTGATCGCCGCGCCGCCCGAGATCGAGTACTTGAGCCGTCCGCCGAATCCCTCCCGCACCTTCGAGAAAACGAGCTTGTCGTAGAGGTTGTGCTGGATCTCGACCCACTTCGTGGTCCTGCCCTGCGCAGCGAGCGCCGCTCGCTTCTTCTCGTTCTCCATCGCCCGATCGAAGATCACCTTGGTGACGCCACCCTTGGCGGCCATCATCTTCTGAAGGCCGTCGTAGACGCGGTTGTAGACCGTCGGCACCGACACCAGGATCGTCGGCTTGATATCGGGGAGATCCTCCATGAGCGTCTTCGCGCTCGTCAATCCCGCCGAGGCTCCCGCGGCGATCATGAAGTGCAACTCGACCGTTTGCCCGAACGAGTGCGCCCACGGGAGAAACGACGCGAACCGATCGTCGGAGGCGATCGGGAAGAGATCGGGGAACACGTTGACGTTGCTGGTGATGTTGCCGTGCGACAGCATCACGCCCTTCGGATTCCCGGTCGTTCCGGACGTGTAGATCAGCCCTGCAAGCTCGTCGGAGCCCGGATGGGTCGTGGGGACGGGCGCTTCAGCGCCGCGGGCCAGGAGCTCCGCCCAGGTGATCGCGTCGCCTCCGGCTTCACCGTTGATCACGACGATCTGCTCGAGGGCCGGAAGATTGTCGAGGTGATCTTCGAGCTGGGCGCGAATGCCGTCATCGGCGACGATCGCCACCTTCGCTCCGGAGTCGCCGATGATGAACTCCCACTCCTTCGAGAGTTGCGCCTCGTACATGGGCACCCAGGCGGCGCCGAGACCGTACGTCGCATATGCGCCGACCGCCCACTCGACGCGATTGTCGGAGATGGCGGCCACCCGGTCACCTTGTTGGACACCGAGCCCGGCGAGTCCGGCCCGGGCGAAATCGACCTGTTCACCGAATTCTCGATACGACATCCACGTCCAACCGTCGGTGTGTTTCGTACCGAACAGCGGGTTGTCGGCGAACCGACCGACGCTCGATTCGTACAGTTCGACCAGACTGCGAAACTCCGTGCCCACGTTTCCTCCAGGATCGCTCAAGGCTCAACGATAGCGACTGCATACACAGGATGAGCAGGGGGAGTCGCTGCGAAGAGATATCCTGACGCCATGACCGCTGAGAAGACCTTCGGACAGGCGATACGCGAGGCACGCCTCGCCAAGGGCATGTCGATGGGCCAACTCGCAGCTAGGGTCGAGCGCTCGACGGCTTCGGTGCGGCGATGGGAACGGGACGAGGGTCTCCCCGCCGAGACCGTCGTTCAGAGACTCGTCGAAGCTCTCGACCTCGCGGACGATGAATACGCCCCGGTTCGGCCGAAGGTTCCATCTGTCGAGGTCGTGCCGGACACATCGGCGAACGTGTCCGGCGCCACCCGCGCCACTCCACAGGCGGCGTCGGGTGCCACCGGCACGTCGCCGGCGACGGCGAAACTTGCCGGCTGGTTCGACCGGCTGCGTGATCCGAACCGGCCGTGGCTCGGGTACATTCGTGCGGCGCTCACCGTCGTCGTTCTCCTGGTCCTCGGATGGCTGTTGATCTGGGCGCTCGCCGGACTGGCTGAGGCCGTCGGGGAGATCTGGGAGTCGCTCTGGTCGGGGACGCCCTGACGGGTCAGGTGAGCGCTCGCACGATCAGCCCGACGGCGCCGAGCAGCGACATCACAAGCACACCGTTTCGGACGAACCCGTGCGAGACGCGGGTCTTGACCCGCAGACTCGCCAGGTAGCCGGCAACGAGGGCCGGGAAGAGGATCGCCGCGACGCTCAGGTCCGAGAGCGAGATGTTCCCCGACGCGATCCGTGCACCCAGCGTGATGAGGAGGCCGATCGAGAAGATCGCGGCGAGGTTCGAGCGGATCGTGGGGCCGTCGTCTCCCGAGTAGAGCAGCGCCAGTGGAGGCCCGCCGATCGAGGCGATCAGGGACGAAGCGCCCGAGAGCGCTCCCGCGCCGAATTCCGATGCCCGGCTCCGCTCAACGTGGAAGCCGGACGCGATGATCGCTGCTGCGATGATGACCGTGGCGGCGATCGCCAGGTCGAGGGTCTGCTGGGTCGCCACGGCGAGCAGACCCAGACCGATGATCGCGCCGGGGATCCGTCCACCGATGATCCACCCGATGCCCGACGGGTCGATGTGGCGACGCTCCTTCCATGCCATCGAGGCCGTGAGAGGGAGGGTGATGAGGAGTTGGGGAACGGGAGCGAGCGACGGATCGATCAATGCGAGGATCGGAACCGACACCATCGCGAAGCCCATCCCGACCACGCCCTGGATCGTGGCCGCGATGAACGTCACAACGAGCGCGGCGACGAGAGCGGGAATCGACATCGTGCGCACGATAGGACCGTGCCCTCACGAAGGATCCGCAGGGCCGGACGGGTGACGTCGTCGCCGTGCCGATCGCCGTTGATCTTCGGGACTACTTCATCCCGCTCATGATCGGAGCGCGGGAACGCCGCTGATGCGGATCCCTGCGGCCGGTCGGCCGGTCGTCAGCCCCGATCGCAGACGTCGGGTGCGAAGATGCCGATCACGATCGAGTCCGGGTCGATTCCACCCACCGGGCCCCAGAGCAGGAGGTTCCCCGAGTCGGCTCCGCGCAGTTCGAAGATGTCACCCACCGTGGGATGAACGGAGAACGTGACATCCTCGTTCGCGTAGATCTGTTGCAGGCGTTCGACCGTCTCGCCGGCCTTGAATCCGCTCAACGTGGTGAGATCCATGGCGTCGGAGTCGAGACCACCGAGGCTGATGTCCTGACGGTATCCGTTGAATACCTGCGTCGTTCCGTCGCTGGTCAGGATGGCGGCGAACGGACCGAAGCGGACGATCCGCTCCAGGTCGCCGGTGCACACCCCCCACTGGCCGGTCGACACCTGCCACGGGATGTCCTGGTCCGGTTCGCCGAAGCTCGCCGTCAGTCGACCGACCGAGATGTCGGCCGGATCGCCGAACTTCAGATCGGGAACGTCGTTGATCTGGATGCCTACCCGATCGCTCTTGAGCTTCATCTTGTCGACGGGAATGGGATTCCCGACGGGCGGGTACGGCTTCGACGGGGGCGTGACCACGGCGCTCGTCGTGGTCGTCGTTGAGGAATCTCCGGGAACCGTCGTGCCCGCGTCGTCCCCGGCGATGGTGGTCGTCGTCGCCTCGGCTGCGGTCGTCGTATCTTCGCTCTTGAGGAGCTGGAAGACGGCGACGGAGAGAGCGACGAGGAGGAGACCGACGACGAGGCCGGTCAGGAGCGGTGATCCGGGAGGCGTCGCCGGCGGGGTTTGCGGATCTTCGAGGGGTGGGATCGGGTCGCTGCCCGACATGTCCGTCAAGTCCGAATACGGGTCGGTCCATCCGGGCGGGTTGCCGTACGGGTCTCTCGGGTCGCTCACGTCGTGTCGGTCCTCCAGGCGGTTCCCCATATCATACGGGCAACCAAGGCTTGCGTCGTGTCAGGAGCGATTAGGCGTCGCCGCGGCCGACGAGTCGGCGGCGCCACCGTCGTCTTCGAGCAACGACGGGTAGAAATCCGCCAGTACCTCGTCGAAGGGGACCACCGCCCGCAGGATCGACTGACCTGCCTTCGTTCGCGCGAGGCGCACAGGGACGACGAGCCGGTTGATCGTCGCGACGTCGACGTCGCGAAGGCTCCAGGCGAGCGAGACGGCGTCGCTGATGCCGAGACCATCATCGACGGTGAACGCGTTCGAGAGGTCTTCGATCTTCGCTGCGAGATCCGACGGTGAGTCGAAGTCTCTGAGTTTCTTGGCCAGCTGGATGAGGACGTCCTGCTGGTGCTGGTTCCTCGTGAGGTCGCTCGCTCCCGGGACGGACCTCCACTTGCCGTCGACGAATTGCTGCGTGTGGCGGGAGCGAACCCAGGCGAGTGCCGTGGCGCCGTCCGCGTTGATGCAGCCGCCGGGGATGTCGAGGAACGACTTCTTGTCGCGCATCGGGTACTCGGTGCAGATCTCGATTCCGCCGACGCCGTCGATCACTTCCGAGAATCCGTCGAACGTGAAGATGGCGAAGTTGTCCACCTTGATCCCCGTGAAGTCCTCGACGGTGAGAGCGAGCATCGTCGCGGCGTTCGTGTCCCCGCAACCGCGGTAGGTGGCGTTGATTCGCGAGAACCCGTTCGTGCAGCGGTTCGGAACGTAGAGGTCGCGGGGCAGCGACACCATGAACGGTGCCAGGTCCTCGTCGGCGGGGAGGACGGTGAGGAGGACGACGTCGGCGAGGTCGGCGGCTTCGTCTCCTCCGATGAGGAGGAAAGAGCGATACGCGCCTTCGATGGTGGGCGCGGCGACCACGACCTCTTCGAGCGGCGGCGCTTCGGGGTCGTCTTCGATGATGTCGGCAACCGGTGGGACGGAGGTCGATGGCAACGCCGCCGACGCCTCGGACGTGTCGAATGCTTGGCGGTCGACGCTCGACCACGACCCGTAGAGGTTGAGTCCGGTGAATCCCGCGTAGACGAGAGCGATCGCGACGAACGCGCCGGCGGCACGCTTCGCCATGCGCACGACGGGGAGGCGCCAGAACGACGGCGGCTTGGTCCGATTCTCGACGTAGCCGATCACGGGAGCGCCGGCGGCGACCAGGCGATCACGGGTGTCTACGACCATCGCGTCCGTGGCGCTGTCGGTGACGACGAGGATGGTTCCGTCCGCGTGCGCCGCCAGCGGTGCGGTCGCTCCGTCCCACGCGACCGGTGGCGCGTCGATGAGTACCGTGTCGGCACGCTCCGCGATGCGGTCGATCGACGCGGCCAGTTCGGGGTCGTCGAGCAGGGTTTCGGGGGCCGTCTCCGTCGATCCGGACGGGACGATGGGGAGCGCCGAGTCGGGGCCGATCTCCCACATGCGGGCGGCATCGGCGAGGGTCGCCGATCCGTCTGCGAGATCGGTGAGTCCGGGCTCGGTGCCGGTCGAAAGGAACTGCGACACTCCGTGGCCGGTGACGTCGCCGTCGATCAGGGCGACTCTTCGCCCACGCTGTGTCGCCGCGATCGCGAGATTGAGGGCGACGGTCGACGCGCCTTCTCCCGGGCCGGGGGACGAGACGAGGAGCACCTGCCCGCTCGTATGCGCCTCCAGTTCTTCGAGCGTGGCCCGGTAGGCGTTGCTCGTCTCTGAATCCGGTTCGACGATCGTCGGCGCCGGGCTCGCCGAATCGTCCGGGATCGATCCGAGGCGCGGCACACCGAGCAGGCGGGCGAAGTCGGGAGGGCCGCTGACCGACCACCAGATGAGCCACACGATTCCGGTGACCGATGCGGCGACGATCGCAGATGTGAGCACGCCCTTGTTGGTGTCCCATGCGACGAGTCCGAGCACGAATACGACGACGCCGGCCACGACGGACAGGACGTTCGGAAGCGAGAAGGCTCGACGCCACCAGGATGTGTTTGTGGAACTCAACGGTCCCCCCGGAATCGAATGCGGACCCGCCCGAGTCTACTTCCGCAGGCAGATACCGTGCTCAACTCGTGCACGCGTCGGGGGCGTAGATTCCGTCGACACGCCCCGTCGGTTCGATCGACGTCACCGGGCCCCACAGCAGGAGACCGTCGCCATCGGAGAGTTGGAAGAGGTCGGTCCCGGCGGCGGAGACGTAGTCGATCCGATACGACTTGTAGATCTCGTTCAACGTCTTCACCGAGTCCCCGACGCGAAGACCCGACGGTGTCGAGAGATCGAGTTGCATGGTCGGCACCGCGACCGTGTCGAATCGATAGCCGACGAACGTTCCGTCGGCGATGGTGCCCGACACGACGGCGGTGAGACCGTCCCAGCGAGCGAAACGGCCGTCGTCGCCTTCGCACAGACCGAGCTCTTCGCCGGCCGCACCCGTCTCGCTCGGCTCTCCGATGCTCGACACGAGACGCCCGAGCGCTTCATCGGCGGGATCACCGAACGCGATCGGCCCGATGCCTCCGGACTTGAGCGTGAGGGAGGAGAGGGGAATCGGGTTGCCTACGGGCGCGATCATCCCGGGGGCGGGGATGGTCGTCGGGGGTACGGTCGAGGTGGTCGTCGTCGGTGCCGTGGTCGTCGTCGTGGGCGCCTGCGTGGTACTGACGGGGACGGTGGTTTCCGGGGGGATGGTCGTGTCGGGGGCGGCGGTCGTCTCCCCGGCGCCGTCGAGCAGACCCAGGGCGAAGAGGGCGATCACGATGACGGCGACTCCGGCGATCAGCGCCGGGATGAGCCATACGAAGTTGCGGCTTCCATCCGGATCGGGATCGGGTTCTCCGGGAGGAGGCTCCGGCGTCCCCGAGTCTTCTCCCGCTGGAGCCGGCGGCACCGGTGCGGCCACCGCTCCGGTAGAGGCGACACCGACGCCCGCCATCACCGGAGCCGACTGCTCGGCGGGAGCGCCGACGCGAACATCGATCCAGGGGCGGCCGCAGTGGGGACAGCGCGACTCGTCGGCGGGTCGCGCCGTTCCGCAGTAGATGCACAGGGGGAGATGGGTCGACGTTGACATGGGTGTTGAGGATACGGACGGGCGTAGGGAATCCACGGATTTCGGACCGCGATCGCCCGACACCTGATCGGCGACGCCGAAGGGTTGGTTTCGCGGTACCGTGAGTTGGTCGCCTCATGGATCGGGAAGGAGGCCGATGTGAACGATCGAAGATCAGACACGGCAGACTGGGTGGTTCCTGCGATTCTGGTGGGGGTCGGCGTGGCTCTGCTCGCTGTTCTCGTGTCGGTGATCGTCCTGACCGACGCGACTCGTACCGAACCCGAAGGGCTCGCCGAAGAACTCGACGTGTACACGCGATGCCTCAACGATCACGGCGCAGACGTGCCGCGGATCGAGGCGCGGAGAGACGGCGGGTTCTCCGTGACGGTCCCCGGCTCGATGATCGATGAGGGGCTCGATACGGAAGCGTTGCGTGAGGCCTACGACCAATGCGCCGACGTCGCTCCGGATCTGTTCGGGGGGCTGGCCGGGCTGCTGACCGATAGCGTGCTCGGCGGATGGTCGCATGGGATCCCGGGCGGGTTCCTCGAAGGGGCCATCCAGGAACTGGTCGAAGGCGCCTGAACCGACCCGACGGGCCGCGACATCGGAGCGGGAACCGGCGCAGCGCTATCCGTCGATCGTCCGTACTCTTGGGCGTCGGAACGAGGCGCCGTCCGACCGCGGGCAACCTCCGAAGATTCGGGGTTCACAAATCGTTCCAGATGTGTGATATTGAATTGCTGCTCGGTCTGTGGAGCGCTTCATCGGACCGTGTTGGGTGCACTGGATGACGTTGGTGGAGGATCACGCGATGACAAACCGCTCGAATTCGAGCAAAGCCGTCCTGAATCGGGCAGCCCGCGAACGTGAGGACGCGAAGGAGCGTGTCGATCGCGACACCCTGCAGCGCACGCGACGCGACCGGGATCGTTCGAAGCTCACCGACGAGCGGGGTCGTCTCACGACCGACCTCGTCAGCCAGTATCTGACGGCGATCGGGGAGTACGAGCTGCTGACCGCCGAGAAGGAAGTCGACTACGCCCAGAAGATCGAGAGCGGTCAGACGGCGCAGGATCGACTCGATGCGGGCGAGTACAAGGGACGTGCGGAGCAGATCGCGCTCCGGCGCCAGGCCCGACGCGGCCAGGAAGCAAAGGATGCGTTCCTCACGGCGAACCTCCGTCTCGTCGTCGCGAACGCCCGGCGGTACGCGAACACGTCGGGGATCGATTTCCTCGATCTCATCCAGGAGGGCAACCTCGGGTTGATCCGCGCGGTCGAGAAGTTCGACTGGCGCAAGGGGTTCAAGTTCTCCACCTACGCGACGTGGTGGATTCGCCAGGCCATCACCCGTGCGATCGCCGACAAGTCACGGACGGTGCGGATCCCCGTCCATCTGCACGACACGCTCGCCGCCGTGCGTGCCGCCCAGGCGAGTCTCAAGGCCGAACTTGGCCGTGACCCGAAGCCGGAGGAGATCGCCGAGGAGGCCGGCGTCGACGTCACGAAGGTGGAGCTTGCGCTGAGCGTCGCCGACACGGTCTCGCTCGAACAGCCCATCGGTGAGGACGGCGCTCAGCTCGGCGACTTCATCGAGGATGAAGAGGCCGTCGATCCCGTTCGTGTGACCGAAGAGTTGGACATCGCGAACAGCCTCCGGAAGTCGATCGAGCGGCTCCCGGAGCGGGAGGGCCGCATCCTCGCGCTGCGATACGGCTTCTACGACGGCGTGCCTCGCACACTCGAGGAGATCGGCGACGAGTTCAATCTCACCCGGGAACGGATCCGTCAGCTGGAGAAGCTCGCACTGTGCCGTCTACGGCATCCGAGCTTCGGTATCCGAGAGCAAGATCTCGTCTGACCGTCTGAACTGAGATCCGCATCGGTCGACACGGGCATGTCTCCGAGGGCTAGCCTTCGGTGTGGAACTTCTGGAGGGAGCCCTCATGCGTGTCGAAGCACTCGTCAGCGGGGCATCCGACGTCGTCGGCCCTGAGACCACCCTCGGCGATGCCGCTGAAGTGCTGATCGCGCGCGAAGTCGGAGCGTTGGCGGTCGTGGACGGCAGGAAGTTCGTCGGGATCATCACCGACCGCGACCTCGTGCGGGCGATGGCCGAAGGGGTGGATCCGGAGGAGCCGGTGACTTCGTGGATGACCGACGGACCCGACACGGTCCCTCCGGAGGTGAGCGTATCGGAAGCCGCCGACTGGCTTCTCGAGACCGGGTACCGGCATCTCCCGGTCGCCGTCGGCGACGAGCTGCTCGGGATCGTCGACATACGCGACGTCCTCTGGGCCCTCCGCAAGACCTAACGCCCCGAACCCAGGGTTCTCTGCGCCCTATATGCCGTCTCGGGCCCGCGGAATGGGCGGCCGATCGGACCTCTAGCATCGAGCACCGATCTGTGGCAGCTTGTCCGCATGAGCCCAGATCGAATTGCAAACGGGATCGCCGCTCGTCAGGGAGGCACGATCCGCAGCGACCAGGCCTTTGCCTGCGGTTTCACACGGGGTCAGATCGACCAACGTGTCAAGGACGGACGGTGGGAGCCGATCGGCCGGTTCGGGTACCGGATCTTCGAGATGCCGGGATCGATGAACCTGGTTCGAGCGGCCGTGGCCACGCTGCCGGACGCCGTCGTGTCCCACGACACGGCCGCCGAGATCCACGGCCTGTCCAAGCTCCGGAGGGGCGTTGCCTCCGTGCTGGTTCATTCGCGTACCACCCACGCCTTTCCCGGCGTGGCCGTCCACCGGTGCCACGACCTTCTCGACGAGCACTTCGTCGAGATCTCCGACCTCCCCGTTACGACGGTTCCGCGGACCATCGTTGACCTTGCGCCGTTCCTCACGGCGAGACATCTGACGGCGGTGCTTGCCTCGGCGGTCACCGAACAGCACGTCACCGCCGAAGCTGTGCAGAACGTGGTGTCTCAGGTTGCCCGGCGTGGCAAACCCGGCATTCAGAAGATCCGACGGATCCTCGACGAACGCGAACTGGGGCCGCGGGACGGCACGCCGCTCGAGCGGAAGGGGGCCGAGGTGCTCCGGGCGGGTGGCCTTCCGGTACCACGATTCGAGTATCCGATCCCCTGGGACCCAGCCCGACGATTCGATGCGGCGTACCCGAAGGGGCATCTCGCGATCGAGTGGGATTCTCGTCGCTGGCACGAACTGGTCGAGGCATTCGCTCGTGACCGGCAACGGGACCGGGAGGCCATGCTTCACGGGTGGAGGCTCGTCCGGTTCACATGGGTGGACGTCACCCGGCACCAGCGCGACGTCGTCGAAACCGTACGGCAG